>JAYTFO010000017.1:0-10587 GCA_043734305.1 Acidobacteriota bacterium
TTTCTTCTTGGATGTCTTCGTCGTGTCTGAACTGGTGTCGCCGGAAGCCGTCTGCGGCTTGGCCAAAGCGGGAACGGCCAGACTGAGAAGCAGGCACAACGCCAATGCCCACAGAGTGAGTTTTACCCTTGCTTGATTCATCATTTCCTCCCGGTGAGAGGCAAGTGGCCCCGGATTTGGTGTGAACCGAATTTACTGCACCGATCTCTGTCGATAATTCAGAACCGTTGGGAAGACGCCAAGCATGATGCCATTGCCGGAACCTCCGGTCAGCCGCAACAGATCGGTTCCCTCCGCGCGTCCACTCCGTCCAGCTTCAAGCGTAAATCCCGCGCTGCCGGATGGTATACGCCACGCGATCAATGGCCAACATATACGCCGCGATGCGATTGTTGACGCCGTGGGTTTCGGCATAGCGCACCACGTCATCGAAGGCCGTAATCATAATGTCTTCCAGATGCTCGTTGACCACCGACTCTTTCCAGAAATAGCCCTGGCGATCCTGCACCCACTCAAAGTAGGAAGTGGTGACGCCGCCGGCGTTGGCCAGAATGTCGGGGATTACGAACACTTTCTTTTCCTGAAGGATATCGTCGGCGGCCGCTGTAGTCGGGCCATTCGCGCCTTCAGCGAGGATTTTGCAATTCACGCGGTCGGCGTTCTGGCTGGTGATCTGATTTTCGGTAGCGGCCGGAATCAGGATGTCGCACTCCGTCAGAAGCAGTTCTGCCGGATCGTATTTCTCCGCGCCGGGGAATCCGTGAATGGTGCCGTTGCGTTGCCGGAACTCCCAGAGCGCTTCCGCGTCGATGCCGTTTTTGTTGTAGAGGCCGCCGCCCACTTCAACAATGCCGATGACTTTGTATCCGGCCTCGCACATCAGGCGCGCAGCGTTGGAACCGACGTTGCCGAAGCCCTGGATGATCACGCGGGTCGTGTCGCGGTTCAGTCCCAGTTTCTTGATGGCCTGTTCGCACACGATTAGAACGCCGCGTCCGGTGGCTTCGCGGCGACCGCGCGATCCGCCGATGTTGATGGGCTTGCCGGTGACGACGGCTGTGCAGGTCTGCCGCATGTGCATGGAGTAAGTGTCCATGATCCAAGCCATGGTTTGTTCGTTGGTGTTCACGTCGGGGGCGGGGACGTCTTTTTCGGGTCCGATGAATTCAAAAAGTTCCGCTGTATAGCGGCGGGTCATACGCTCCAGTTCGCCCATCGACATTTTGTGCGGATCGCAAATGATGCCGCCCTTGGCGCCGCCGAAGGGGATGTTCACGACCGCGCACTTCCACGTCATCCAGCTGGCGAGGGCACGGATTTCGTCCAGGTTCACGTCGGGCGAATAGCGCAGGCCGCCCTTAGCCGGGCCGCGAGCGATCGAGTGCTGCACGCGAAAGCCAGTGAATACTTCCAGATGGCCGTCATCCATCATCACCGGGATGTGAACGATAATCTCGCGGCTGGGACTGCGCAGAACTTTCCAGAGGCCTTCATCGAGATTGAGTTTGTGGGCAGCGAGGTCGAAGCGTGCAGCTTGCGCTTCCCACGGATTAGTTTCCTGTTCGAGGTCAACGGTCTTCATAGGAGTCTCCGGATTATTGCGATGAGGTGCCGCATTGGGGGTAAGCCTCGCAAAGTATATTGCCGCCCCGCAACCTAGGGCAAGCGGGGAAAGGGACGCAGGCAAATGTTGTATTTACAACGTGCGCACAATCATGTATAGTCGTTGTGTATACACGGAGGATGTCCATGCCGGCCACCGGAACCAACGCCAGGAGAACCCGCGATGAAACCATCAACCTGCGCGCCAGTCAGCGCCAGAAAGCGCTGATTGACCGGGCAGCAGACGCGCTGGGACGAAACCGATCGGACTTTATGCTCGAAATTGCGTGCCGTGAGGCGGAAGCGGTCTTGCTCGACCGCCGATACTTCGCCTTGTCGACCGACGAGTTCCGGCGCTTCACCGCCATGCTGGACAAGCCTCCCGCCAGCAACGCGCGGCTGCGCCGGTTGCTGAAGACGAAAGCTCCCTGGGAGCAATGAGTAAAACAACAATGAGCCGCAGCGACCAACCGCTCAGCGCGTCCGAGAAACTGCGAGCCGACCACGATCTCTCGGAATTCGAAAGCGGAGAACCGTCGCTGGACGACTGGCTGCGGCGGCGGGCACTTCAAAATCAAGGAAGCGGCGCTTCGCGTACCTACGTAGTGTGCGCCGGGCAAGCCGTGGTCGGTTACTACGCACTGGCTGCCGGCGCCGTGGCGCATGCAGAATCACCTGGGCGGATCCGGCGCAAAATGCCCGATCCCGTGCCCGTCATGGTCATTGGCAGGTTGGCGGTTCACCAGGACTATCAGCGCAAAGGGATTGGGCCGGGTCTGTTGCGCGATGCCATCTTACGCACATTGCAGGCCGCGGATATTGCGGGCGTCCGCGCACTCCTGGTACACGCGATTTCAGAGCGGGCGCAACAGTTCTACAAAGACTGCGGATTCATTGCCTCTCCAATGGACCCGATGACCCTGATGATCACGGTAGAGGAAGCCGCCAAGGCTTTTGTGGACAAGAATGCGAAATGAACTGACCGCCTGTCCGGAAGACACGCATCGGTCGAGGAATGACGAACGCCTCGCTTTTTCAATCTGCCTTTCGAGTCTGGGCCACAACCAGTGGGTCGTGGATCTTCAGACTGAGAACCAACCCTGCCGACACAAAATAGACCAGCGCGATGAATCCGAAGCTGGCGGAAAGGGAATGGGTGCGAACGTTGAGAACACCGATGAAATACGGTCCGGCAAACCCACCCAGTTGTCCCAGTGAATTGATGAGTCCGAATGTAGCGGCGGCAGCCGACTCGCTCAGCATCGTGGTCGGAATCGACCAGAAGACTGGATAGAAGGCATAGAAGAATCCGGCACCCATCAGCAAAAAGAAGATTGCGAGTGAGGCATTGGCGCGGGCGGGGATCGTCAGTGCGTACATCAGTCCCGCAAGGATAAGAGGAATCGCGGCGTGCCAGCGGCGCTCGGAAGTCTTATCGGAATGCCAGCCGTTGAAGAGCATGACCGCAAGACCGATCAGAGCGGGAATCATCAGCAGCGTTGTCACGGAGCGGTCCGTAAGACCCGAAAGGCGTTTGACGAAGGTGGGTATCCAGTAAACATTCCCAAGAACACCCGTGAGTGCGAAGAACCAGGCAACGATCAGCCAGGCAACGCGTCGATCGCAGAACGCCTCGAGGATGGTATGGTCGCGAATTTTCTTCTTGGCCGCGACCTCGGCTTGTAGTTCTTTGACGAGCCAATCCCGTTCGTCCTGCGGCAGCCAGCGTGCCTGCGCCGGGAGATCCGTGAGATAGACGAGCGTGACGGCGCCAAGAACGATGGCGGGCAGTCCCTCCAGGATGAAAAGCCAACGCCATCCCGCCAGTGCCATCCAATGAACTCCAAGCAGCCAGCCCGCAATGGGTGCGCCGACCAGCGAGGCGGCGGGAACGGCAGCGTACAAGCATGCGATGGCCTGACTGCGCTCGCGCAGGCGAAACCAGTGCGTCAGGTAAACGAGTATGGCAGGAAAGAAGCTGGCTTCGGCGAGTCCGAGAAAGAAGCGCGCCACGTAGAACTCTCCCGCCGTGCGCACAAAGGCGGTCACGATGGTGACCAGTCCCCACGTCACCATGATTCGCGCAATCCACTTTCGCGCGCTCCAACGCTCGGCGATGATCGCTCCGGGTATCTCAAATAAAACGTAGGTGAAGTAGAACACTCCGACGCCGAAACCAAACACGCGGTCGCTGAAGCCCAGGTCAGCGCTCATCCGGAGATTCGCAAAGGAAACATTGACGCGGTCGAGGTAGTTGACGACGTAGATGAGAAAGACGAAGGGCAACAGTCGCAATGCGATTCGCCGCCGGGCGCGCTGGCCTACGTCGCTGATGACCTGGGCCCGGCTCATGCGAGTTTCCCGGCAACGTAGAGAAAGCGGGAGAGCCGTCCCTCTCTCGCAATGCGCGACGCAACCACGAAGAACTCCTGCTGGCCTTCGTAAGTCTGGTCGCCTTCGATTTCGCGCAGGTCGGCGGCTCTGGATGCGCGAGCGGCTCGGCGGCGCTCGGCGACCTCCGCCATGTTCTTGGTCACATCTTCGTTCACCAGCAACCGTAAGCCAGATTGCTCGATCACGCGCTCATCATAGCCGAGCGGCACGAACAGAAAGAATCCGATCGAGCTGCGGACTGCGATCTCCGCATTCGTGAGCGGTCCGGTTACGGTGATGGGATCGGTGAAGAGTAAGCGTCCGCCGGGCTTGAGCAGACGAGCCCAGTCGGCAAGGATCAGCGGCCGGTTGGGAAGATGGTTGATGGCGTCAATGCAGGTGATGGCATCGAAGCTGGCGTCGGGGAAAGGCAATTGCGTAGTTGCGTCGGCAACTTGAAATTTCGCGCGCGGAGTCAGTTCGCGCTGCGCAGCAAGTGAATTGGCGGTTGCGATGGCCTGCTCATGGACGTCCACTCCCACCACCGAACAGCCCGTCAGCGCGGCGATGCGCAGCACCGGGCCGCCCGATCCACAGGCCACGTCCAGCAGGATCTTGCCCGCAGCAAGGTTGAGCGGACGCAGAAACTTATCCTGCTCGTCGGACGTGATCCAGCTGCTTTGTCCAATATCCTCGCCAAAAGCTTCGCGGCGGATCTGGGCGTAGAGCTCCGTCTGGAAATTTCCGTAGTTAGCGTCGTAGTGACGACTGGCGCCCCGCAAACTGGATGGAGTCGATTCGCTCACATGATCCTCTACTCCGCGAGTGTAGCGCCCTCGTGACAGCCGGCAAAATGCCGGCGCTACAGTGACAATCGCCCGAGCATTGTACCGCTTCCCTATAATAGGAGCCTCATCACTAGGAGCTTCCGGGATCATGATCCGTCCTGACTTCAAAGAGTTCTCGCGGCTGGCGCGCGAGGCCACGCTGGTGCCGGTTGCCAAGTCGATCTCCGCCGACCTGCTGACGCCGGTCTCGGCATTTCTAGCCATCGCCGAAAGCGAGCCGGACGCGTTTCTGCTTGAGTCCGTCGAAGGTGGAGAAAAGATCGGACGCTACACGTTTCTGGGCGTGCGGCCATTTCTGCGGCTGGAATCGCGCGGTTCGAAGATCACGATCCAGCGCGGACGGAAGATCGAGCGGCGCACCGGCAACATTTTCCAGGTGATGAAGGAATTGCTGCGCGCGCACCGTCCGGCGACGATCGAAGGTTTGCCCCCGTTCACTGCGGGAGCTGTAGGGTATTGCGCGTACGACATTGTGCGCCAGTTGGAGAACATCGGCTCGCACGCTAAGGACGATCTCGACGTCCCCGATTGCGTGCTGATGTTTTTCGATCGCGTGCTGGTCTTCGATCACCTGCGCCACCAGATTCACATCGTGGCGTCGGCAGACGTGACTCGGGAATCGCCGCAGCGCGCCTACAAAAAATCGCTGGCGGAGATTGCTCGGATTGAAAAGAAACTCGCCGCCGGTTACAAACCGGCGCACTGGCGCAAGGCGGCGAAGAAATCAAAGCTCAAAGTTCGCGCCCGCACTTCGAAAGCGAAGTTCGTCGAGAGCGTGCGGCAGGCCAAGGAATACATTGCCGCGGGAGACATTTTCCAGGTCGTGCTCTCGCAGCGCTGGGACTTCGAACCCGGCGTTGAGCCTTTTGATCTGTATCGCGCGCTGCGCACGGTGAATCCGTCGCCGTACATGTTCTTTCTGCGCTCCAGCGCGAGTGGAAAAGGTAATTCCGGCGGCATGCATGTCGTGGGATCGTCTCCCGAAATGCTGGTGCGCGTCGGCGGACGAAAGCTGGAATACCGTCCGATTGCGGGCACGCATCCGCGTGGACGAGATGAAGCCGAAGATGCGGCGCTCGAAAAGATGATGCGCGAGGACGAAAAAGAACGTGCCGAGCACGTGATGCTCGTCGACCTTGGCCGCAATGACCTCGGACGTGTCAGCGAGTACGGCTCCGTCAAAGTCCGCGACCTGATGTACGTGGAGCGCTACTCCCACGTGATGCACCTGGTGTCGTCGCTAGAAGGAAAACTGCGTCCCGAACTCGACGCCATGGACGCATTCGCCGCCTGCTTCCCGGCCGGCACTCTGAGCGGCGCTCCGAAAGTGCGCGCCATGCAGATCATCGAAGAACTGGAACCGACGCGGCGCGGCGTTTACGGAGGAGCCGTCCTGTACGCCGATTTCGCCGGCAACCTCGACTCCTGCATCGTGATCCGCACCTTGCTGATGAAAGGTAAGAAGGCCTACTTGCAGGCGGGCGCCGGCATTGTGGCGGACTCCGATCCGCAGCGCGAGTTCGAGGAGAGCGAGAATAAATCGCGGGCGGTGCTGAAGGCGGTCGAGATAGCTCGCTCAGGGTTGTAAATAATGCAGGGGAGAGTTGTGATGCCGGATGTAATCCTAAACCCTAATTCAGGCAGTAAATTTTCACTTCGCCCGCAGCAGTAGAACCGGCGCGCTAATGTTGTGCTGGACCCGCGTGGCCGTCGTCCCGAGAAACACATCCGCAAGGAAGCGGTGCCCGTGAGTGCTCATGGCGACGAGGTCGCAGCCTTTCTGCTTCACCCATTTGATGATTTCGTTGGCGGGCTCGCCGTAGGCAAGTTCCGCCTGAGCGGGAATGTCGGCGGCCAGGAATTCGGCGCGAACTTTTTCCAGGTACGCAGTGTCTTCGGCGATTTCCGCGCTGACCGCATCCGGACCGTATGTGCGCGCGGCCCATCCATCGGCGACATGGAGTAAGACCAGTCGGCTGTGCGCGAGCTTGGCCAGTTGCTTGACGTGTTCGATGATCGCCCGATCGCTGGGCGTGCCGTCAAGCGTCACAAGAATAGTCTCGTACATAATGATTCGTTCCTGTCGTCTAGTCGTGCAGACGTTATCCGCCCGTGATGACCTGCCATGCCGCCTTGAGCGCGTCCGGCAGGCCGTAAATATCCATGGAAGCGATCAGAATAGCACTGGCCCAGCCCGCAACCAGCAGAAGAACTCCATTCTTCCACTTCCCCATTCGCTTGCTGGAACTCGTGAAGTGAAGAAGCGGAAACATGGCGAACGGGAGTTGCAAGGCAAGTACCACCTGACTCAGTGTCAGCAAGTCGGTCACGCTGCCTTCGCCGCGCAGTCCGATGACGAACACCGCGGGCAGAATCGCCAGCGTGCGAGTGATCATCCTGCGCACCCATGGCTTGATGCGCCAGTGCATGAAACCTTCCATCACGACTTGCCCAGCCAACGTCCCGGTGATGGTGCTGCTTTGTCCGCTGGCGAGCAACGCCACCGCAAACAGTGTGCTCGCTGCGGCTGTGCCGAGTAGCGGGGCCAGCGTCAGGTACGCGACTCGAATCCAATCACTCTGGCCGTTGAAGTGGACTAATTGGCCGCCCGACACAACCACGTTTTCCTTGCCGAAAAATACCGTCGCCGCCAGCACCAGAATCGCCGCGTTCACGAAGAAGGCGACTGTCAAAGCGACGATCGAGTCGATGGTGTTAAAACGAATCGCGCTGCGAATGGACGGTTCGTCTTTTTGTAGCTTGCGGCTTTGCACCAGTGCCGAATGCAGATACAAATTGTGGGGCATCACGGTCGCGCCGATAATTCCGATCGCGACATACAACATCCCCGCGTGCCCAAAGTGCGGAGAAACCAGTGCACGCCCCATCTCCAGAAAACTCGGCTGGGTTTGCGGAAGAATAAATATCTCGATGAAGTAACACACGCTGATGGTGACGATCAGCAGCAGTACCACGGCTTCAATCGTGCGCATGCCAAACGATTGCAGAGCCAGCAACAGCAACACGTCGAGGCCGGTAATGATCACTGCCCAAAACAATGGAATATGAAACAGCAAGTTGAGCGCAACGGCACTGCCCAGCACTTCCGCCAGATCGCACGCCCCGATGGCGATTTCGCTCATGAGCCAGTTCGGCCAACGCGTCCACGCGGGATACCAGTCGCGGCAACATTGTGCGAGGTCTTTGCCAGTAACCACGCCCAGGCGCGCGGACACTACCTGCATGAAGATTGCCATCAGGCTGGCGAGGCCGACCACCCAGAGCAGTCCGTACTTGAATTGCGCGCCTGCTTGCAAGTCGGTGCCCCAGTTGCCCGGGTCCATGTAGCCGACGCTCACCAGAATCGCCGGACCCACGAACGCCCGCCACTGCTCCCAGAATCCCGCCTCATGATGTGGCACATCGACGGAACTATGCACGCCCTCCAGCGACACATGGCCGCTGGACTGGGCGTCGCCGACGCGGTCAGCGGTTGGAGCGCGAGATTCCGCGGTTAGCTTGGCCGCCGCGTTTTCGTCCGTCTCTTTCATGGCTTCAGAGGTAGAGCTCATAGTACCAATGATTGCAAAAGCAATGCTTCGAGCTGCGAGCTACGAACTTCGATCAGCCAGCTCGCTCGCGGCTCGAAGCTCGTAGCCCGAAGCGGCCTGTTTGACATCGTATTCCTTCCGCCCCTACCCTTGAATGTCCCGACTATGAAAGTCCTCGTCATCGGTAGCGGAGGGCGCGAGCACGCGCTGGTGTGGAAGCTGCGGCAATCGCCGCGCGTTAGCAAGATTTACTGCGCGCCCGGAAACGGCGGCATCGCCGAAGAGGCCGAGTGCGTTGCGGCCGACGTGAAGAGTCTGGATTCGCTGATTGCCGTCGCCAATCAGATTCAGCCCGACCTCACCGTCGTCGGACCCGAGTTGCCTCTCATGCTCGGCGTCGTCGACGAATTTACCCGCCGCGGCTGGCGGACTTTCGGTCCCACTCAGGCCGCCGCCCAACTCGAAACCAGCAAGAGTTTCGCCAAGGAATTTTTGCAGCGGCATCATATTCCCACCGCGCACTATGCCATCTGCAATTCGATGGACGAAGTGCGCGCCAACCTGCACCACTTTCATCCGCCCGTGGTTGTGAAGGCGGATGGCCTGGCCGCCGGCAAGGGCGTCGTGATCGCCAAGACTAAGGACGAAGCGTCTGCCGTCGCCAGTGAGATGCTGAGCGGGAAAATGCTTGGTGAAGCGGGCACGCGCGTGGTGCTGGAAGAATTCCTGCAAGGTGACGAACTTTCTTTTCTAGTAGTCAGTGACGGCGAACGCGTCGCTCCCCTGGTCGCTGCGCAGGATCACAAGCGCGTCGGCGATGGCGACACCGGGCCGAACACCGGCGGCATGGGCGCATACACAACTCCGACGATTATCGACGATCAGATGCGCGATTGGCTGGTCCATCACGTGGCGCAGCCGGTGGTTGCCGGCATGAAAGCCGAAGGCGCGGAATATCGCGGCGTACTTTACTGCGGACTGATGATGACCGCCCGCGGCCCGATGGTGCTCGAGTTTAATTGCCGCTTCGGCGATCCGGAAACGCAACCGATTCTGATGCGACTGGAAAGCGATCTGATCGAAGCACTGGAAGCGTCGATTGACGGCCGGACCAGCGACGGAGATTTCAAGTGGTCCTCGGACTCTTCGGTATGTGTCGTGATGGCGTCGGGTGGATATCCCGGCACCTATGAGGCAGGCAAGAAAATCATCGGCCTCGAAGACGCCGCGAAGATGGGCGGAGTAAAAGTGTTCCATGCGGCTACGTCCCATCGCGACAGAAATTTTTATACTTCTGGCGGACGAGTACTCGGCGTGACGACGCGGGCCCCGGAACTGGCCGACGCAGTGGAACGCGCGTACCGGGCCACGTCCACGATAGGATTTGACGGCGCTCACTACCGCAAAGACATCGCGGGGCGGGCGCTGAAAAACACCGAGTAGAGACGCGGCTTGCCTCGTCTCTACAAGAAATTTTTACCAAAGAGGATTATGAACAAACCGCTCGTGTCAATCGTGATGGGCAGCGACTCCGATCTGGAGATCATGCGCGAGGCCGCCAAGGCTCTGGAAGAATTCGGCATTGCCTACGAGATGGATGTAACCTCGGCGCACCGTTCTCCCGATCGCACGGCCGACTATGCGCGCAAGGCCGCCGGTCGCGGTATTCGCGTGATCATCGCGGGCGCAGGCGGCGCCGCGCATCTCGCCGGGGTGATCGCTGCGCACACTACACTGCCCGTAATCGGCGTGCCCATTCCTTCGACTTCTCTGCAAGGAATGGATTCACTGCTCGCCATCGTACAGATGCCCGCGGGCATTCCCGTCGCCACGGTTGCGATTGGAAAGCCGGGCGCAACCAACGCAGGAATTCTGGCCGCGCAGATGATCGCTCTCAGTGATTCGTCGATCGCGAAAAAGCTGGAAGGTCACAAAGAGAAGCTTGCGAAGGGCGTGGAAGAGAAATCCAAGAAACTCAAAGCGTCCATGTAATGGAGTGACGTCGAAGGCAATTTCATTTTCGGAAGTGGCGGCGGGACGCCGCCACGACAGCCGCCGGGACGGCGGCGCTACGTTCGGGCGCTTAGAGCTTCAGACTTTTCAAATACTCCCGAAACTCCCCACCCAGATCGTCGCGTTTGAGTGCGAACTCCACGGTCGCTTTCAGAAATCCCAATTTGTCGCCAGTGTCGTGGCGACGACCTTCATAAACG
>JAYTFO010000018.1:0-10764 GCA_043734305.1 Acidobacteriota bacterium
GCAGATATTCGACAGCGGCCCAGGCGATGGCGAGACCGTCGTAGGTGGCGGTGCCGCGTCCGACTTCGTCGAGCAGGATGAGCGAACGGGGCGTGGCGGTGTGCAGGATGGCGGCAGTCTCGGTCATTTCGACCATGAAGGTGGAGCGTCCGCGGGCGAGGTTGTCGCTGGCGCCGATGCGGGTGAAGACGCGGTCTACGATGCCGAGGCGCGCCGAGCGGGCGGGAACGAATGATCCCATCTGCGCGAGAATGACGATGAGCGCGGCTTGCCGCAGATACGTGCTCTTGCCGCCCATGTTTGGGCCGGTGAGAACGACGATGTTGTGCGTCGACAAATTCAGAAACAGGTCGTTGGGGACAAAGCGCTCGCTGCCCGCCGCCAGTTCCTGCTGCTCGATGACGGGATGCCGGCCGTCGACAATTTCGAGATCGCCGGAGTCTTCGGGTTTGTCCGTGAACTTTGGCCGACAGTAATTGCGCAGCGCGGCCACGTTCGCCAGCGACGCGAGTACGTCGACTTCGGCCAGCGCGAGCGCGGTCTGGCGGATGCGCTTGGCTTCGGCCGCAATCGTGGATCGCAGTTCGGCAAACAAGCGGCGTTCGATGTCGACGATCTTTTCCTGGGCGTCGAGAATCTTAGACTCGTACTCTTTCAATTCCGGAGTCGTGTAGCGCTCGGCATTGACCAGCGTTTGTTTGCGTTCGTAGTCAGTGGGCGCGAGGTGTTGGTTGGCTTTCGAAATCTCGATGTAGTAGCCGAAGATGGAATTGAACTTTACCTTGAGCGATCCGATGCCGGTGCGTTCGCGTTCGCGTTGCTCCACCTGCGCCAGATATTGCTTCGAATTGCGGCTCAGGTCGCGGAGGTCGTCGAGGTCTTTGTCGACTCCAACAGCGATCACGCCGCCGTCGCTCAGCGTGAGCGGCGGTTCTTCGACGATGGTGTGGTCGATCTTGTTGCGCAGGTCGGCGAGTTCATCGATCAGGCCGTGCAGGGCGGAGAGCCGGGAGGCCGCGAAACCTGCCAGGCCACTGCGCACTTGCGGAATTTTGGCGAGCGATGCCGACAGTGCGAGGACGTCCCGGGGATTCGCGGTTTCGAGTGTGACGCGGCTGAGCAGGCGCTCCAGGTCGAGAATGCCTTCGAGGGCGCGGCGCAATTCTTCCCGCCGGATCATGTCTTTGACTTGGACCTCGACCGCATCGAGGCGCGCTTCGATTTCGGCACGGTCGAGCGATGGCCGCAGCATCCAGGCGCGCAGCAGTCGTTTACCCATGGGCGTGACGGTGGCATCGAGGCCGCGAAATAGAGTTACGCCCGCATCCGTCCCCGCAAAGAGCGGTTCGATGAGTTCTAGATTGCGAACCGTGACGGCGTCGAGCACCAGGCAGTTTTGGCGTTCGTAGAAGCCGATGCGGTCGACGTGCTGGAGCGCGCCGCGCTGGGTGGAGCGGATGTAGTAAAGAATTGCGCCCGCAGCCGATGCGGCCGCGGGTTTGCCGGCTAGTCCGAAGCCTTCGAGGGAGAGTACGCCGAAATGATTTTCGAGGAGCGGGACGGCGTGGTCGGGAGCGAAGATCCAATCGTCGAGCGGCGTTTCGGCGGGGTGGGTGGTGGAACTTTTCGCGAGTGGGACGGCGGCGTTGGAAGCTTGCGATGGGCTGGTGAGCAGGATGGTATTCGCTGCTCTTCTTGGTTCAAATAGCGGCGCTGAAAATGCGTATAACAACTCTCTTGGACGCAATTGTTCAAGTTCTTCTTGAATACGCCTTGCGGCCGATTCTCCGGCAAACTCGGTGGCCCGAAACTCGCCCGTGGACAAATCCAGCGCTGCAAATCCAACGCGTTCGCCGACTGACGTAACGGCTGCCAAGAAATTGTTTTCTTCCGATCCGAGCGACGAATCGGCGGCGGTCCCAGGGGTGACCACGCGGGTTACTTCACGCCGGACTAGTTTTTTGGCGAGGCGGGCGTCTTCCATCTGTTCACAGATTGCGACCTTGAATCCGCGGCGGATGAGTTTCGAAATGTATCCTTCGGCCGCGTGGTAGGGGACGCCGCACATCGGGATGGCCATCCCTTTTTCTTTGTTGCGAGAGGTCAGGGTGATTTGCAGTTCACGGGCGGCGACGACGGCGTCGTCAAAAAAAAGCTCGTAGAAATCCCCCAGGCGAAACAGCAGAAGAGCATTGGGATGCTCTTTCTTGATGGCGCCGTATTGCCGCATCAGCGGCGTGGAAGGCTCGGAGGACATTTGTAATTTGGTAATTTGCAAACTCAGTGAGTATACGGCTCGGCTTCCCCCTAGTGGATCTGGTACTTCAAATTACAAAATTACAAATTTTCAAGATTACAAATGCATTTGACGTGTCTGTCGCATTTTGTTCTCCTGCTAGCTATGGAACTTCGTAAAGATCCGATCACGCGTTCCTGGGTGATTACGGGGGACGATGTCCCCGAGGCTGCCCCGCGGACGGGGCCATGCATGTTTTGCGGTGACGGGGCGCAGCAACTCCAGGTGGTGGCGACTTTGCCGGGGCTGGATGGCAACGCGTGGTCGGCGCGCGCGGTGGTGCATCCGGCGCCAATTTACCGGATTGAAGGCGAGCCCGCGCGGCGCGGTGATGGGTTGTACGACCGCATGGGATCGATTGGAGCGCACGAACTGCTGCTGGAAAATCCGAAGCACGACCACCATCTGTGGGAAGCGAGCGACCGTGAAATCGAGCAGTTCCTGCGCCTGATGGCGCAGCGTATTCAGGATCTGAAGCGCGACAGCCGTTTCAAGTATGTGAGTATTTTCAAGAATCACGGCGCCAGCGCGGGAGAGGAGTTCGAACATCCCGCTTCGCAATTGACGGCCACCACGTTTGTGCCGCGTCGCGTGCTGTACGAACTGCGCGCGTCGCGCGATTATTTCGAGAGTAAAGAACGCTGCGTATTCTGCGACATTCTGGCGCAGGAAGAGCGCCAGGGCTTGCGCATTCTGGAGATTCGCGGCGATTACACGGCGTTTTGTCCGTACGCGCCGCGAGTTCCTTACGAGACGTGGATACTTCCGCGCAGCCACGAGTCATCGTTCGAGCGTACTGGTTCTTCGCGCGTGGGAAGCCTGACGGATCTGGCCGCATTGTTGCGGCGGACGTTGAAGCGGATCCGCAGCATCACCGAATCGTTCCATCTGGTGTTGCACACTTCTCCGAACAGTCACCATCAATCGGAGACGTTGGGTTACTGGAAGACGCTCGATGACGACTATCACTGGCATATAGAAATTCTGCCGGTGATCGCGGCGAAGGGAAAGTCGTATACCTTCAAAGAGGTCTACTATTCTCCGGTTACGTCGGAGACGGCCGTGAAACGGCTGCGGGAAGCGAAGATCTGAAGATCATGGTTGCGATTGTCGGTGGTGATTGTGGCGTTTAAATCGACAGAGGAGTGACATCTACTATGAATTGTCATCTTGAGCGAAGCGAAGGACCTGCTTTACTGCCTAGCGGAAGAAAGCAGATCCTTCGCTTCGCTCAGGATGACAATAAGGCTGGCGTTCTGATTTTCTTGGTGACCGTGGCGTGTCTCTTGCTGAGCGGAGTTTCCCTCGCTCAAAGCGGCGCGCAGTCCACGCAGGAAAAGCAGCAGGCGCTCTGGCAGAAGCTGGAGAACTCGATTGGCGAGGTCGATCGCAATCTGGACGGGGCGATGGGGGTTGCGATTCTCGATCTCACCGACGGCCACAAATATGTGCTGCATGGGAACGATGTTTTTGCGCAGGCGAGTTCGATCAAGATTTGCGTGCTGGCTGAACTTTACCGGCAGGCGCAACAGGGCAAGCTGAAGCTGACGGACTTCTACACGGTCAACGCCGTTGATCTTGTGCAGGACAGCGACATCATGGGCGGGCTGACTCCGGGCGTCACGAAAATTACGTTGCGCGACCTTGCGACCATGATGGTTGCGGTCAGCGACAACTCCGCCACCAACGTTTTGATTGATCGCGTCGGCATGGAACGCGTCAACGACTGGCTGGATTCGCTCGGGCTCACCCACACTCGGCTGCGGCGCAAGATGATGGACCTGAAAGCCGCGACCGAGGGCCGGGAAAATGTCTCGACGCCGGTTGAGATGATGACGCTGCTCGAAGCGCTCTATCGCGGCAAGGTGCTGAACAAGGAAATGACGGAAGACTTTTTCCGGGTGCTGGCGACTCACAAAGACAGTTGGATCCCGCGCGATCTCCCGGACGACTTGAAGATTGCCGACAAGCCTGGCGCACTCGAAGGCGTGCGCAATGATTCCGGCGTGATCTTCGTCGAGAAGCGGCCGTACATTCTCTGCGTGATGACGACGTATCTGCATCGCGAACGCGACGGAGAAGAAGCCATCAGCAAAATTTCACTCGTGGCCTGGCGTATGTTCGATCGCATGGCGCGCGCCAGTGAGTATGGGCGGGTGATCTCGCCGGGGAACAGCAGCAAGTAGCGCCGGCGTCTCGCCGGCCCGATGGGCGGCCGGCGGCCATAACGCGAATTGAGTGAACGAATATCGCTCGCCCATTGTGATCCTCGTCACATGCGCCTGTGACTCCGCCCGTTTCCACGCGCCTCACGTCCCATGCACACTATAATCACTGGGTTCGGGTGCGGGAGGAATCCTTCAACCGGCGACAAACATTTAAGAGACTTATGACCCTGATCTGGCTGCGAGTGGCGCTGATCTGTTATGCGGTGGGCTTGCTTTACGCCTTGGTGGCTCTCAACCGCACTGCGGAAATCCTGAGCAAAGTCGCGCTCCACGCCGCTTACCTGGGGATGGTGCTGCACTTCGTGTCGCTGGTGGAAGCGGTGGTCGACGCTGGGCAACTGACGCTGGCGTCGGTGCATAATTCGGAGTCGCTGCTCGCCTTCCTCATCATGGTTGTATTCATGCTCGTCTATCTGATCTACAAGACGACCTCGCCCGGAATTGTGGTTTTTCCTCTCGTGTTTTTGCTGACGTTTGTCGCGGCTACGGGCCAGCAACCGCTCGTGTTGACGCCGGTGGCGGTGAAGGGATGGCTGGCGGCGCACATCCTGATGATCTTTACCGGATACGCCGCGTTGTTCCTGAGTTTTGGAGCCAGCTTGTTGTATCTGCTGCAGGAGCGGGCGCTGAAGACGAAAAGCTCCGCGGGAATGTTTTCGCGGCTGCCGGCGCTTCAGGTGATTGACGACATCGGCTACCGTTCGCTCATGCTGGGATTTCCGTTTATGACTCTCGGGCTGGTGCTCGGGACAGTGGTTGCAGAATCCACTTACGGACGGCTGGATTTCCTTGATCCGAAGATTCTGCTTTCGGTTCTGATGTGGGTGGTGTACCTGATTATGGTGTACATGCGGCTGAGCGCCGGATGGCGCGGACGCCGCGCGGCTCTGCTGGCGAGCGTGGCGTTCGTGGCGGCGATTGTGGCGTGGGCGGCGAACTACTTCAGCAAAATGCACGGGTTTATCGCCTCATGAGCTTCCATCTCATCGGCGTGAATCACAAGACTGCGCCCGTCGAAGTGCGCGAGCGGCTGGCGATTCCGGAGTCGCGCCTGCCGGAGGCGTGCAAACGGCTCGCAGAGCACGCGGACGTGGCCGAGGGCATGATCGTTTCCACCTGCAATCGGGTGGAGTTTCTCGCCAACATGAAGAACGGCACGGGCGACCTCCGCGCCTTTATGCGCGATTACTTTGCGGTCGATATGGGTCCGTTCGAAAGTCATCTCTACGAATTTCGCGAGGACGAGGCGATTCGCCACGTTTTCCGCGTGGCCTCCAGCCTGGATTCGATGATCGTCGGCGAGCCGCAGATTCTGGGGCAAATCAAAGAGGCTTATGCGACGGCCCGCGCGGTTGGCGCCGTGCGCATGCAGTTGGATCAACTACTCACTCGCGCTTTTGCTGTCGCGAAGCGTGTACGTACCGAGACGGCGGTTGGATCGTCGTCGGTGTCGGTTGCGTCGGTCGCGGTGGAGCTGGCGGAAAAAATCTTTGGCAACCTGAAGGGCAAGAGCGTCTACCTGGTTGGGGCGGGCAAGATGAGCGAACTGGCTGCGCGACATCTGCTTGCCCACGGCGCGGAGTCGATTTTTGTCGCCAATCGTACGTATGACCGCGCCATCGGACTGGCCCACAAATTCAACGGGCAGGCGATCGAGTTCAGCCGTCTCTATGACACGTGTGAGCGCGCTGACATTGTGATTACTTCCACGGGTTCCCCACATTTTATTTTCAAGCGCGAGCATGGCGAACAATTTCTGGCGCGACGCCGGAATCGTCCGATGTTTTTCATCGATATAGCGGTGCCTCGGGATGTCGATCCGGAAATGAATAAGCTGGATGGCATCTTCGTGTATGACATCGACGACCTGCAGCAGGCGGTTGCGTCGCATGTGTCCGACCGCAAGAAGGAAGCCGAAAAGGCTGAAGCCATCGTGAATGGCGAAGTGCAAAAATTCCATGCACGTTTGCAGACGCTCGATGTGGTTCCGACGATCGTCTCGTTGCACGATCATCTTGAAACTATCCGGCAGGCGGAGATCGATCGCGTGCGCGGACGGCTGGGAAAGATGTCTCCGGATCAGGAGCTGGCGGTGGAAGCGCTGACGCGCGGCATCATCAACAAGATCATGCACACGCCGATCAGCACGCTGAAGACGGCTGCCCGTGAATCGGAGTCCACCACGGTTGTCGAACTGGTACGGCGGCTGTTCAACCTCGAAGACGAACCTCAAGACGCAGAAAAAGAAAAAGACAAGCACGTGGCGACTTCGAAATCCAGCAGTGACTCGGGGGCGTCCCACTGATGGCTCGCCTTCGGATCGGCTCTCGCGGTTCTCAACTGGCGCTCTGGCAGGCTCACCACATTTCCGCCCTACTTCGCGCACAGGGGCACACGGTGGAACTGGAGATCATCAAGACGACCGGCGACAAGATCACGGATGTTCCGCTCGCCAAAGTCGGAACCAAGGGCATGTTCACCAAAGAGATTGAAGAGGCCCTGGTGGAAAATCGCGTGGACCTCGCTGTCCACAGCTTGAAAGATCTGCCCACCGAGTTGGCCGGCGATTTCGAAATTGCCGCGATTACCGAGCGCGAGAATCCCCGCGACGTTTTCTGTTCGGTGAAGTTCGCGGGCATCGATGACTTGCCGCAGGGGGCCAACGTCGGCACGAGTAGTCTGCGGCGGCAGGCGCAGTTGATGGCGATCCGTCCGGATTTGCGGATTCATCCGCTGCGCGGCAATGTGGACACGCGTCTACGCAAGTTGGAAGAAGGTTCCTACGATGCGATTATTCTCGCGGCCGCTGGATTGAATCGCTTGGGGAAGACGCAGCTTGTGCGGCAGGTGATCCCGGTCGAGGTGATGACGCCGGCAGCGGGGCAGGGCGCTCTGGGAATTGAAATCCGCCGTGGGGACGACGCCACCCGCAGCCATCTCGCGTTCTTGGATGACGCCGCGGCGCGCGCGACCACCACGTGCGAACGCGCTCTGCTCAACAAGCTCGGCGGCGGTTGCCAGGTGCCGATCGGCGCTTTTGCGGAAGTGCGAAATGGCGCGATCCGGTTGGCCGCCCTGGTTGCCCATCCGGACGGCACGAAGGTTCTACGGGAAACGCGCGAAGGCAGCGATCCCATACGACTCGGCGAAGAAGTTGGTGACACACTTCTCCAGCGCGGCGGAGATGCGATACTAAAGCAGGTGTTAGGTATTGGGTCTTAGGTGTTAGGAAAACCGCCTTGCTGCAACCTGCGATCCGCGACCTGAAACCTAAGACCTAAGACCTAAGACCTGAGACCTGCTTTTTCATGCGCACTCCTAACGAAAATCAACCTCTCGCGGGCACTCGAATTCTGGTGGGCCGCGCTCGTCACCAGGCTAGCCAGTTATCGGCGGGCCTGCGCAGCCTGGGTGCGAGCGTGATCGAGATTCCTTTCATCGAGATTCGCAAGCCACAGTCTTTTCAGGCGCTCGACGACGCGCTCAAGAATTTAAAGAGCTACGACTGGCTCATCCTGACCAGCGTTAACGGCGTGGAAGCGATGGGGGGGCGGCGGCGGAAATTTCGCCTCACGCGGCGGCATTTTCAACATCTTCAGATTGCCGCGATCGGTCCCGCTACGAAGGCAGCGCTGCTGAAGAGCGGCCTGAAAGTGAAGATGGTTCCAGAAGAATATGTGGCCGAGTCGGTGGTCAAGGGTTTGCGCGACAAAGTGAGCGGGAAGCGCGTGCTGCTGGTGCGAGCAAAAGTAGCGCGCGATGTGATCCCCGAAGAGCTGCGCGCGGCGGGCGCCGAGGTGGATGTCGTCGAAGCGTATGAGACAGTCGTGCCGAAAAAATCGCAAGAGCGGCTGCGGGCTTTGATGAAGGATGCGAAGCGCAGTCCTCACGTGGTGACGTTTACCAGTTCATCGACGGTACGAAACTTCACCGAACTGATGGGCGCGGCTCGCGCGCGTGCGCTCAAGAATGTGAAGTTTGCTTCGATTGGGCCGGTGACCTCGGCAACACTTCGCGAACTACAATTGCCGGTCGCGATCGAAGCGCGCGAATTCACCATGGGCGGCCTGATTCGCGCCATCCTGCTGGCCCGCTATGCCACGTTCACTGCCTGAAATCTTGTGTGGGTTTATTTTCCAGCCGATGGACCCGACAATCCCTTTTGCGGGTCGATGCCGTCGAGGTAGGCTTGCAGGTGTTCTTTGCCGGGGAGAGGCATCCCGGTAAATTCGATTCCGTTACCGACGCCGGGATCGCAGGTGCGCACGACCGCTGTGATTTTGATGTGCTCGTCTTGTAGATAGAAATCCACCGACAGCACGGTTCCGACGGGCAGAGGCATAATGCTCTCCACGTAGCAGCCATTGCCACTCACGTCGGTGGCGTTGATGCGCATGGGAGTTTTAAAGCGCTCGTCCTGGAGCTCAATCGGAAGGGAAAGTTTGTGCCGGGGCCAGCGCCGGCGATTGCCGGGAAGGATGGTCGCACTCGTTCCCTGAAGCGGCAGATACGTTTTCCAGGGGCACTCTGAATCGGCAAGTAGTTTGACTCCGACCTGATTTTTTTTGATAGGGCCGGTGTTCACGACCCAGATCACGGTGCAGCGAGTTTTTTTCTCTTCGCACTGCACTCCGACGACGTCGCCCACCTTCAATTCAACTTCAATTCCTGCGAGCAAAGCGCCTTCGGAACTGATGTTCTGAGCGCGGGCGTGCTGAGAAAATGGACGTCCTTCCGCACTCATCCCCCATACCCGCACGGGCAAGTCCACCGTAATCCGTGGTTCGGGTTGTTGGGAAGCCATGACGTACCCTCGCGACCGGTTCAATGCCGATCATACCGCCGTACCGCTTCAACACGATATTACAAAGGAGTGCCGCTTGCGAAACTTTCGGTCAAGGACCGATGACCACCGCACGCTGCCGCCACGCCGGCTACAACAACGCGCGCCGGATCATCTCCAGCGCCTGCTGCGTTGCATACCATCGGATACGCTTGCGATCACCGGGAAAATTGCGCTCCACGATCTGCGTCCCTTCTTCACCGGCGAGGGCCACGTAGACGAGTCCAACCGGCTTTTGCTCGGTGCCGCCGGTCGGTCCAGCGACCCCGGTGATGCCAAGTCCGTAACTCGAAACACAACGCTTCCGGATGCCTTCCGCCAGCGCTTTCGCCACTTCGCGGCTGACCGCACCATGCTGATTGATCATCGCCTTGGGAACATTGGCGAATTGCGTTTTCAGTTCGTTCGAGTAGACAACCGCTCCGCCAAGAAAATAACGCGAGCTTCCGCTGAGTCCCGTGATGCGCTGCGCAAGCAGTCCGCCGGTGCAGGACTCGGCGACTGCCAGCGTCATGCCGCGCATTTGCAGCAGGTAGCTGACGATCTGCTCCAGGCTTTCGCCCTTGCGCGAGAAGATGGCGTCGCCCATTTCTTCGTCGACCCGCTCAACGAGTTCTTCGACGCGAGCCTCGGCTTCCGCCCGCGATTCTTTTCGGCAGCGAAGATGCAATTGAATTTCGCCGGCTCCGGCCAGGATCGTCGTTTGTACATCGGAGAAAGTTTTGTAGATGGGAGCCAGGCGAGCGTCCACCTGCGATTCCGGCAGCAAGGCGATCTTCAACTCGCACATGGCGATGTACTGCCGCGGAACTTTAGCCTGCAAGCGCGCAAGACATTCACCTTCAAACAGTCCCTTCAGTTCGTTGGGAGGGCCGGGAAGCAGGATGACGATGCGATCCTGGCCATCGTATTTTCCGCTGATCCATTGTCCGGGAGCGGTCCCGTTCGGGTTGGGGAGCACTACTGCGCTGGTCAGAACATCGGCCTGCTTAACGTTGTTGGCCGACATCTTCATGCCGCGCTTCGCAAAACGTTCTTCCAATTTGACGAGAGTCTCCGGATCGCGTTGCAGCTTCAAGTTCAACGCTTCGGCCACGGACTCACGCGTCAGATCGTCCTCGGTGGGGCCGAGTCCGCCGATCACGATGATGATGTCCGAACGCCGCATGGCAAGTTTGGCGGCCGCGGTCAAGTCGTCGCTGTTGTCGCCGACAACGCACTTGTAACGTACCTCGACCCCCAACTCGTTGAGCTTCTCGGTGAGGTAGAGCGAGTTGGTATCCTGGCGATGCGGCGTGAGCATCTCCGAGCCCACGGCGATGGTTTCAGCGTCCACGGTAAAAGTGTAAATGAAGTGTAGCGCCGGCGGCCTCGCTTTCATTGACTTGCTGTCTCAT
>JAYTFO010000019.1:0-19547 GCA_043734305.1 Acidobacteriota bacterium
AGGTAGAATCTAACGCACGAGCAATTTTGCGGACCAATGGTTTTTACCTCTGCAATCTGACCTCTCACCTCTACCCTTATTCGCATGGGAAATGAATCCAACCCGCAGCGCGACCTTCGATTACCCTCGCAGCTTTGTGAGGCGGCCGAGCGAATGATCAAGGGGACGAGGTTTAACACGGTGGAAGAGTTCCTTGCGTTTGTGTTGCAGGAACTGACGTCGAGTGAGAGCACGCAACTCGATGAACGGGAACGAACGGCGATCGAGCAACGGCTGCGCGACCTGGGGTATCTGTGAGCGGACTAGCCCTGTTGCGGAGACTTCGTCAAAAAGTATCTGCTGGCTTCCGCTTCAGCCGTCCGCTGGTTCTTTTGCAGAGCGACGACTGGGGTCGAGTGGGGGTGCGCGATGCCGAGGGGCGCGAGGAACTTCTGGCGGCGGGGTTGAAGCTGGGCGAGCGTCCGTACGATCTCTATTCGCTCGAAACTGCCGAAGATGTTCACGAGCTGTCGGAAGTTCTGAAGTCGTTGCAGGATTCGGTCGGGCAGTCGCCCTGTCTGGAGATGAATTTTGTGGTTGCCAATGTGGATTTTCCGGCAAGTGCGGCGACCGGCTTCCGCAGCATCTCGCTGAAGCCGCTGGCAGAGGGATTGCCCGGACGCTGGGTACGGCTTGGTTTGTACGACGCCTACCGCGCAGGGATTGAGGCGCGAGTGTTCACGCCCGCAATGCACGGTACGACCCATTTTTGTCAACAGGCCGTAGCGCATGCGCTGACGCATGACGGCGAGCGCGGAGAGTCGATACGTACGTTGTGGAAGTCGGAAACGCCTTACATCCATTGGCGCATGCCGTGGGTAGGATACGAATACTGGGATCCGGAAAGAGCGCCGGCGGAACGGTTCATTCCGGAAGTGGAGCAGGAACGCTGGATCGGGTGGGCCGCCAGTTCATACCGGAAGTTCTTCGGCGAAGAGGCCGTCTCCGTGTGCGCTCCGGGATATCGCGCGGACTCGACGACGCATCGTCTCTGGAGGAAGCAGGGGATACGAGTGGCGCAGAACGGGTCTGGCGCGATGAACTCCCCGCGTTGGGACGAGCACGGGCTCCTGCACACGTATCGTTCGCTGGATTTTGAGCCTGCGCTGAATCCTGAATTGCGCTGGGAAGACTGCGTTAAGAATGCCGCTACGTGGTTGACGCGCGGATTGCCATTCATTATTTCGATGCACTCCATTAATTTTCATTCCACGCTTGCATCGAATCGGCAGAAGACATTGCCGAAGCTGCGGGAGTTGCTGGGCGCACTGAAGAAGAGCTATCCCGATCTGCTTTATGTGAACAGTCGACAATTGCTGGAGATTGTCGAAAGAGGAAGGTATGAAGGTGGGAGTGGCATGGTTCCGGTGAGGATGACGGGCGCGCGCAAGGGAGTAAAAGCGTGAGCGCGCCGAAGTCCCTGATTCTGGTTACGGTGGATTGCCTGCGGGCGGACCACACCGGATTCATGGGCTACGGGCGGCCCACAACTCCGTTTCTGGATGAACTCGCGACGGATAGCTTTGTTTTTCCAAAAGCAATCGCAGTGGGCGTACCCACATACTATTCGTTTCCCGGAATCATGGGATCCCGTTTTCCTTTGGGGTTAGGGCGGGAAGTGGTGGGCATTGCTCCCGGAGAACGAACGCTGGCGACGGTCTTACAGCAGGCGGGCTTTCGGACAGCGGCATACGTGGCGGGGAATCCGTATCTTACGAGCCGGTTTGGTTACGCACAGGGGTTCGAAGTTTTTCACGATTTCCTTTCCGGCCAGTGGACCGGATCGGGCGAAGGGCTAGGACAGACTGAGTTGGCTCCGGACGCCTGGACTCGCTTGAATGTTCAGATTGCGGAGGCGGCACATCGCGTTCGTCCGCTCGGCAAGTTATACGACGAAGTTTATTTTCAGTATCGCCTGAGGATCGCCGCTCCGAAGGGACAGAGTTGGAACCGCCTGCGGCGTTTTCCGGCGGCTGATGTATTGGTCGATCAAGCCTGTGAATGGCTCGGGTCGGTGGGCGGGCAGCCATTTTTTCTTTGGCTGCATTTTATGGATCCGCACGCGCCGTATTACCCGTCCAGGGAAGCGCTCTCGGCGATGGGAGTGGAGCACATTCATCCTGACCGCGGGCGATATTTGAATGCTGCGTGGGTAGAAAAGAGCGGAGAGCGACTGCGCAAGTATCGGGATGAAATCGTGGGTTTGCACGACGCAGGTATTCGCTGGGTGGATACGCAGTTGGAGAGGCTTGTCGAAGGGTTGCGTCGGCGAGCGCTCTGGGATTCTTCTATTTTTGCGCTGACCGCGGATCACGGCGAGGAGTTTCTGGATCATGGCGGCCGATTTCACTATTCCTCGCGAGCCTATCAGGAGGTGCTGCATGCGCCGCTCCTGATGCGCGTTCCGGGCGCGCAAAAGGCCGCACTCTCAGAGGCGCCCTTTAGCCATCTCCATCTGGCGCCCACGATTCTGGACGCGATCGGAGTGGGCGCGCCACCGGAGTTTGCAGGGAACAGCTACTGGGCCGAGGTGCAACGAGGTGGAGGCTGGGAGTGGGCACTTTCAGAATCGATCGGTGGATGCACGAATCCGATGGAAGCGAGCAAGCGGATTGCGGGCCGTGTTCTGGCTGTGCAGGATCGGAGATACAAGCTGGTGGTGGACTTCGATCGGAATGGGGAGGAGTTCTTCGATCTGGAAAGCGATCCGGGGGAACTGCGTTCGCTGCCTGCGGCGGCGAACAAGGCCGAGCGCACCCGGCTGCTCGAGATTGGAGTGCGGCATCTAACGCCCGGCAGGAGCGGAGTCAATCGGGAGATGGCGATGCGGACCAGACTGCATGAGATTGGACTAGAATGGAAGCACTCCAAAATGAATTCTAAGACCCTGGCGTCTTGATCGACAGACGGTCCATGCCACACGCGTCCCAGCTCATCAAAGTGTTTACGCCTTCGTTCGCAGACGATGCGGACACCAACGCGCAGAATCTGACGGTGAAAGAAGTTGTGGCGCGACTCGACCCCGCGCGCTTTCAGGTCACGATGTTTTACGGACAGGGGCCCGATCCGCGAATTGTGGCTCGGCCGAACACGAACTTGTGGCGCTGGCGGAAGCGCGGCAACACACCGCGTACGCTGCTTCGAATGCTGACCGATGTTCCTGACATTTATTTTTTTCCACGCGAAGGTCCGCTGGATGAGAAGTTTTTTGCGCTCCGGCGACGCTTTCGCTGGCACACGGCGGTGCTGACCTACATTGTCTCGGGCGGACTGGATCGGGTAGGTCCGCGTTCGGGACAACTGCGCAACCTGCAGCAAGCGAGTTTAAGTTTTGGCAATTGCAGGCATCTCACGCATTTGCTCACCGATAAGTTGGGATTTTCCGCCGAGACGATTTATGACGGAGTGGATCGGCGTTACTATTTTCCTCCGCAGTCGGGGGCGAACGATCGGGCGAAGGGATTGATCGTTCTGTCTGCCGGATCTTTCCGTTCCTACAAAAAAATGGACCTGGTAGTCCGCCGAGCGGCGCGTTGGCCGCAGGTGGAGTTTCGCATTGCGGGGCGCGGAGAAGAGGAAGAAGCGTGCCGTCGGTTGGCGTCGGAGTTGGGCTGCGGAAATGTTAACTTCCTCGGACATTTGGGACAGGCGGAACTGGGCGACGAAATGCGGCGCGCGGATATTTTTCTGTTTCCGAGTGAACTCGAAGGCCATCCGCAGGTGCTGTTGCAGGCGGCAGGTTGCGGGCTGCCTTGTATCGCGATGAACTCGTATCACCCCGATTCCATTGTGGACGGCGAGACTGGATTTCTGGCGGCAAGCGCTGACGAGTTGGCGCAGAAGTTCGATATGCTCGTCGAAGATCCGGCGTTGCGGGCGGCGATGTCGAAGGCGGCCGCACGGCACTCCACACTCTTCGATTGGGACCAGGTGGCCGCTCAGTGGGCGCAAGCGTTCGAGAAGGTGATGGGGGAGAACGCGTGACGCTAACGGAGGTTCCTCCTGGACGTGCACGGCCTTTGCATGTGCTGACGGTTACGCCGTTTTATCCGAAGGTTGGAAATGAAAGCGGGGGTTGCTTTGTCGCGGAGCCGCTCGCGGAGTTGGCGAAGGCGGGAGTGCAATCCACCGTCTTCGCAGTGGAGCCTTTTTACCGACCGAAGGCGAGCGAGGTTGCATGGGCTCCGGACGCGGCATGGTATCGGTATGCGTCGGTCCCGGGTGGACGAGGCTTGGCCAGCGCCGGAGTGGGCCTATTCATGCGGTTGCGAGCGCCGGCGGAAGAGTTGCACGCGCGCGCTCCGATTGATTTGATCCACGCTCACGGCGCGCTGCCGTGTGGCCATGCGGCCGCGCTGTTGAGCCGTCGGCTCAGGATTCCTTATGTTGTGACAGTGCATGGGCTGGATGCGTTTTCTTCGCGGCAGGTTTCGGGATGGCCGGGCGCGTGGTGTGCGCGAGTTTCGCGGCGCGTCTACGCGGCGGCACGGCGCGTAATCGGAGTGAGCCAACATGTGTGCGACGAAGTGCAGCGCGGGATGGGCGACTTCGACTCGGCGTCGGTGGTTTACAACGGCGTGGATTCGTCATTGTTTACGCCGGGCAGTGATCCAGTGCAACCGGTGCTGCTCACGGTTGGGAATCTGATTCCCACCAAAGGGCACGAGTTGATGGTGCATGCGTTGCATGCGCTGCTTCCGGAGTTTCCTAGGCTTATTTGGGAAGTGATCGGCGAAGGGCCGGAATTGAATCGCATCCGCGGTTTGGCCGAAAGGCTGGGCGTGCTGACCAGCATCCGGTTCCGGGGCCGCCAGAATCGGGCGGCGGTGGCGGAGGCATGCCGGGCTTGTACGGTGTTTGCCTTGCCGAGCAGTTATGAAGGTTTGGGGTGCGTCTATCTCGAAGCGATGGCGTCCGGCAAAGTTGCCATGGGATGTTTTGGGCAGGGAATCGAGGAGGTCATCCGGCACGAAGAGAACGGCTGGCTGGTTCGACCGGGCGACCGCGAGGGGTTGAGTGAAGGGTTGCGCGTGCTGCTGCGGGATGAGTCTCGGCGGCGGCAGATCGGAGCCGCGGCCCGGCAAACTATTTTGCAATCGTTCACCCTGGCCGATCAGGCGTCGCGTCTGCTCACGGTTTATCAGGAGAGCATCCGTTGAAGCGCCGCGTCGTCATCGTTACGGAGATCATCGCGCCGTACCGCATCCCGGTGTTCAATGCCCTGGCGGCGCGCGCGGAGGTCGATACGCACGTTATCTTTCTTGCGGAAACCGATCCCGGCTTGCGGCAGTGGCAGGTTTATACGGATGAGATCCACTTCTCTTCCCAAGTGCTGACGTCATACCGGCGCCGCCTGGGACGATTCAACGTGTTGCTGACGCGCGGGATGAACGCCGCTCTGCGATCCGCGAATCCCGATGTCATCGTGTGTGGTGGCTACAACTATTTTGCGATGTGGCAGGCGCGGCGCTGGGCACGACGGCACGATGTTCCGTTCCTGCTGTGGTCGGAGAGCAACGCCGTGGATGCGCGACGAAACTTACCGTGGGTCGAAGCGGCGAAACGGAGATTCATCGGCGGTTGCCAGGGCTTTGTCGTGCCGGGCGGTTCCGCCGCGGCGTATCTGAAAACCTTCGGAGTGGAACCCGGCAAGATCTTTGTTGCTCCGAATGCGGTCGACGTGGTGCGCTTCTCGCAGGGTGCGGAGCAGGCGCGCCGCAACCCGGAACTGCGCACATGCCTGGGATTGCCGCAACGCTATCTGCTGTACGTAGGGAGGCTGGTGCGCAGCAAGGGCGTTTTGGATTTGCTCTCTGCCTATGCGACACTTCCGGAGGGCATTCGCCGGGAAGTGGGGCTGGTGCTGGCCGGTGACGGAGAAGAGTACGACGAATTGGTCCGGCGTAGCGCAGCGATTCAACCTGGGCTGGTAATTTTCCCGGGATTTCTTCAACGCGATCAGTTGCCGGCGTTTTACGGTTTGGCGGAAGCCCTGGTGTTTCCGACCCAAAGCGATCCCTGGGGGTTGGTGGTGAATGAGGCGATGGCATGCGGCCGGCCGGTGATTGCGACTGACGTGGCGGGCTGTGTTGCCGACCTGGTGAGGGACGGCGACAATGGTTATGTTGTCCGGGCGGGTGCCCCGGAAGCTCTGGCGGAGGCCATGGTGCGATTGCTGGATGCTCCTGCGGTACAAAGACAAATGGGTGAGCGCAGTCTGAGGATGAGTTCGCAGTTCACGCCGGAGGCGTGGGCAGAAGGATTGGTCCGCGCCGTTGCCGGCATCACGGGAGAAGACCGTGGATAAAGCGCTGCGGATCGCGGTTGCCGGTCTGCCGGTGATGCTGGTGGTGACTCTGATTGCCTTGGCGCGCTCCATGCCGGGGTATTTCAACAATCAGCAGTACCTGGCGGGATTTATTTTCCTGCAAATGCTGCTGGTCTGCTTGTGGTTTTATGATCGGCTATTTTTCCCCTTTCTGATGCTTGCTTTTCTTTGGGCAGGGATGGATGTGCCCCTGGCCGAGACGTGGACCATGGGCCGGTGGGTGGTTCTGGCGGTGGGAGCCTTGGTCGGATTTGCGCGCGCGATGCGGATGGGCGTGCAGCGGTACCGTCCATTTCACCTGGCCGCTCTGTTCTGTGTAGGGAGTGCGCTGGTTTCGGCGATGGTGTCGGTGTTGCCGCAATTCGCTGTGATGAAGGCGCTCAGCCTGATGATGCTCTTCCTGTATGGCGCAGCGGGTGCGCGGCTGGTGCTCGGAGATCCCGATCGGTTCTTCCGCGGACTGCTGGTGGCCTGTGAAATAAGCGTTTACGCAAGTGCGTTCGCCTACCTGGTCCTGGGTCTGGAAGTCTTTGGTAACGGAAATTCTTTAGGAGCGGTGCAGGGAGTGGTGGCCGCTCCGCTCCTGCTTTGGGGGACGCTGGTGGCTCCGGCCAGAAACCTGCGGATTCGGCGAGCGGTGGCCTGTTTGGGGTCGCTCTACCTGGTGTACTTCTCCCTATCGCGAGCTGCCATGATGGCAACGGCTCTTTCCATGCTGGTGCTACTGATCAGCCTGCGGCGAAAGAAGTTGATCCTACAGGGATTGGTTGGAATGGGCTGTGTACTCGCGATTACCGCGATCGGCGCTCCCGGACATTTCGAAGATATGAAGACTTCCTTTGTGGAAGGGGTTATCTACAAGGGGCATCAGGAACAGGGGTTGATGGGGTCAAGATTATCTCCGTGGCAGGAAACGATGCAGGCCATCGGGGACAGCCCGTATTTTGGAAGCGGGTTCGGCACTAGCGTTTCCGGCGACAAGCCCTTCGGTGAAGGCGGAAAATATAGTTCATCGTCAGCCACGAATCGGGAACACGGAAGCAGCTATCTGGCGATTACGGAATGGGTGGGCCTGCTGGGAATCGTTCCCTTTGTGCTGCTGATTGTTCTCGCCTTGCAGGCCGTTATCCGGGTTTGCCGGTACTTATTGAGGACCGGAGACGTCTCCCATTACTCGGTTCCGCTGATGATGGTGGTGCTGGCCGGGCTGTTCCACGCGGGCTTTGAGGATTGGTTGTTTGCGGTGGGATACTATCTCACCATTTTTTTCTGGGTGGTGGCGTTTATTCTGGTTGATGTGCTTCCGGAAACATCCAGCCAGCATACGGCCTTCGTACACGGCATGCGATTCCACTACGCGACCGATCCAGCGATCCCGCGGCCCTGAATCGCCATGCGACTCTTCATTCATGCCCTGGGCGCCTCGGCGGGCGGAGGGTTGACTTATCTGCGCAACCTTCTTTCTCAGTGGGCGGGACGGACTGATGTTGCCGTCACCCTGCTCGCCGGAGAATCCTCAGTTGGAATGATTGGGACCGCCAGCAACCTGGAGATTCTAGCTACGGGGATGGAAAATCGGAGTACGCTCTCTCGGTTTTGGCGGGAGCAGAGCGAGATTCCCGCGCTCATCGGCAAGGCGGGCGCGGAGGTGCTGCTGTCGGCGGGAAACTTTGCCGTTTGGAATTCGCCGGTGCCGCAGATTCTTCTGAGTCGCAATTCGCTTTATACGTCGCCTGACTTCAGTTGCGACCTGCGCCGCCGAGGCGAATACCGCATGTGGCTGGACACACGCCTGAAAGGCTTCCTGGCCCGGAAGTCGATTCAGCGGGCGGATCTGACATTGGCACCGAGTGAAGCCTTCGCCCGCGAACTTCGAGCCTGGTCGGGGCATGAAGTCGGGGTGCTGCATCATGGATTTGACCGCGACTATTTCTTTCGGAAGGACGGGGCGCTGTCTCCGGCGATCCAGAGCAGGCTTCGGGAGACCGAGGGGGCGGTGCGGCTGCTCTATGTCAGTCACTACAATTACTATCGCAATTTTGAAACGCTGCTGCGAGCCGTGGCGCTGATCAAGGAGCGTCGGACGTCCAACAAGATACGGCTCCTGTTGACGTGCGAGTTGGCGCCGGGGAAGAATCCCGGTAGGTATCGAACGGATGAAGCCAGCGCGCTCCTGCAAGAATTGAAAATCGAAGAGGATGTCGTGCAGTTGGGTGCGATCCCCTATGACCAGTTGCATCACCTCTATCGATCTTGCGATGTCTATGTGAGTCCCGCGTACACGGAGACTTTTGCCCATCCTCTGGTCGAGGCGATGGCGTGCGGGTTGCCAATCGTGGCTTCCGATCTGGACGTACATCGGGAAATCACAAATGGAGCTGCTCTTTTTTTCGAGAAGTTCTCTCCAGCCGATCTGGCTGACAAAGTTATGCAATTGCTGGATTCTTCGTCATTGCAAGCAGACTTGCGGCAACAAGGGCTGCGCCGGGCTGAGAGTTTCAGCTGGAAAAGTCACGCGGAGAGGCTTCTTGAGTTGGGGAAAACTCTGCTGGCAAGTACTCGCGGATCTGGTTAGGCGTGAATCTCTTCTTGCTCTCCCTCTTCCGAAGAAAAAACTCGAGGTTCAATGGATCCGTTTGATGAGAACTTCCGTGGTATGGCGAATACCAACTGCAGAGGCGGCGGCTAAAACCGGCGTAACCACAGCCAGGCTCCAGACCACCGCTCGGTTGGTGGGAAGGTATCGCCTGAGGAAGACCAGAGTCCACGGCAGCACGGCAAGTGCGAAGCGAGGAAATTCAGCTCGCGACCAATCGGGAGCGTTGTAGCAGTAGAGCGCCAGGCAGTACAAAGAAACAAAGCACGCTTCCGCTGTGTAAGTGGTTGCATAGTGCTGAAATTCCCCGCTGCGGATGGCGACGATGAGGCCGATCAACACGAGGAAAATCCAGCCAAAAGTTAGTAGCAGGTTCGTCAATGGCGCGTTGATCGGAAACGTATTCTGAATGATTCCCACAAATGGGAAGGTGAAGGGCGGACCGCCGTGCCAGTCATTTCGTTGATATAAGGCAACATTCGCAAACGGGCTACCGAAGTAATGTTGCAGCGGCCAGACGTACAAAGCGCCAATGCACAAAGCGATGGCCGTCGCCACGGCACAATCGCGAAATCTCTTTCGATAGAGGAGATGGGCCGCCAGTCCGACCAGGGCGAAGATTCCGAAGGGCCGTACTACGGTGGCGAGGGCTCCCAGGACAGCAGCCAGGCGCCAGTGTGTTCGTCGCAAGGCCAGAAAGGAACCCAAAAGTAGCGCCGTGAAGATTGGTTCCGCTCCGCCCAGCAATGTCCGCTGGAAATAATCAAAACTCAACAGCGCGAAGAAGGCGGCAATCCAGCCATCCCAAAGGAAATAGCAAAGCACAACGCTCGCCAGCGAGGACGTGACGCACACCACGATCAAAGCAGTCGTGAGTGAGAGTCCCGTTACGAGTGACAAGCCCGCTACAGCGTAGGGCAGTCCCCAAAATTGTTTGACTACGGCCCCGGAGAAGTGCCAATGCCGAATCGCTGCGGCTGCGGCCAAGTACGCGCCGTTGTCTCCAAATTCGGTGCTCACTAGCGACCAGTAGGAGCCGCCCGCAAATGCCAGAAAGGCGAGAAACACGAAATAAGAAAGGAGGACGGCACTCAATACTTGCGTCAGGGAAGGTGCAGGTATGCTGGCGAACCACTGGGTACTGCTTGAAGCAGGAGTAGAAGAGGGCATCGCCGGACTGTTTTTCACGAGTGAACTCAAGGCATCGTATCACAGAGGTAACGTGACTTTTTTCGCTCTGGCGAGGCCCTGCTGGAAGACGCTAGTAGTATGGATGTTCGCAGTTGCGTGGGTTCAAATCATGTGTGGCATTTTCGGAATCGTAGGTCGCGAAGTGTCGCGCGAAGTGCTGGCGCGGGCGGAGCGATGTCTTGCGCATCGCGGACCGGATGATGCCGGAACGGTGGTAGTTGAGTGCGGCTCGAGCGAACCCTGCCAGATCGGATTCGCTCACACGCGCCTTTCCATCATTGATCTCTCACCACTCGGGCATCAGCCTATGCAGGACCCGTCCACCGGGAACTGGATTGTATTCAATGGCGAGATTTACAACTTTCGCGAGCTGAGATGTGAGCTTGAAAAAGTGGGTGCGGAATTTCGTAGTCAGTCCGATACCGAGGTCGTCCTGGCGGCGTATCGCGTGTGGGGTGAGGATTGTTTGACGCGGTTGCGCGGGATGTTTGCCATGGCGCTATGGGATGCGCGGCGCAAGCGCCTGCTGCTGGCGCGCGATCCCATGGGGATCAAGCCGCTCTACTACTACCAGTCGGACAAGAATTTCATTTTTGCTTCTGAAGTGCGAACCCTCCTCCAGACCGGACTCGTGCCGAAGAAGATCGACTGCACCGGCGCGCTGAGCTATCTGGCGTTCGGTTCGGTGTACGAGCCCTGGACGATTGTGCAAGGAGTTCGTGCGGTCCCACCGGGCAATGTGCTTATTGTGGAGAAGGGCTCCTTAGTCATGCGGGAATATTGGAGCCCGTTGGACTCTGCGGTCAGTGACGGCGCGGGGGACGAATCGAGTGGGAACGGAACAGGCAAGGGCGATTTGACGGCGATCCTGCGACAGGCGGTGTTATCGCACCTGGTGAGCGATGTTCCGGTCGGAGTGTTTCTTTCGGGCGGAATCGATTCCAGCAGTCTGGTCGCGGTGATGGGCAACAACGGCGTGCGGGCAACTACTTTCTCGCTGGTATTCCGCGAAGAAGAATTCAACGAAGCGCAGTACTCGCGAGAAGTGGCACGCCGCTTTGGCACGGAGCATCTTGAGATTCCGGTTTCGCAGGCAGACACGCTCGCGTTGTTGCCGGAAGCATTGCGTGCCATGGATCAGCCGACGGTGGATGGGATCAACACGTATCTGGTCTCAGCCAAGGCGCGCGCGGCGGGTATAAAGGTTGCCTTGACCGGCTTGGGCGCCGACGAAATGTTTGCCGGATACTCGAATTTCCGGCGCGTACCGAAAATGGAACGCATGGCTGCGCACCTGAAACGCTTGCCTGCATTGGTGCGGCGTCCGCTCGCCGCGTCCCTGGCGATGGTGGTGGGCAAGAGCGATCGAAATCGTAAGTTTGCGGAGTTGGCAGCGCCTGAGGGTTCGTTCGTGCATCCCTACTTTCTGGTGCGAGCATTGTTTGGGCGAGCGGAACAGATGTCGTTGTTTCCGGCGGACGAGTATGACGCAGCGAAACACAATCTCGACGCCGTCCTGCAAGCATCGGTTGCTGCGGGTTCGAGGTTGGATCCGGTCAATCGCGTTTCCTATCTTGAATCACACTGGTACATGAGCAACACTCTGTTGCGGGATTCCGATTCGATGAGCATGGCGCACGGCTTGGAATTGCGGGTGCCGTTTCTCGATCAGGCATTGGTCGAAGCCTGTTTCCAAATCTCGGGAAAGAGAAAGCTGGAAGGGAACTCGCCGAAAAGCCTACTGCTGGCGAGCTTGGGTGTTACATTGCCCGGGGAGATTGTGAATCGTCCGAAGCTCGGATTCACGTTACCATTCGAGCGCTGGTTGCGCGGAGAAATGAAACCGATCGTGGAAGACGCTTTGTTGAATCATCCCTCCGGCCAGTCCGCGCTGAACCCGGCGGCGGTGCGCGAGGTTTGGAAATGCTTTCTGGCGGGGGAGACTTCGTGGTCGCGGCCGTGGTCTCTGTTCGTTTTGCGGCGTTGGTGCGAACAGAATCTGTGAGTACCTGAGACGGTTATAATCTTTTTTCCACTTCGGGAGAACGTTTTGCTTCACCAGCGCTATAAGAACATTGTGTTTTGGGCTGTCGCCAAGGCAACCGCGCCCAACTACTTTGTACGCCGCGGGCTCTCTCGTGTGCGTGCTGCAAAGGGACCACAACATCTCCATCTTGGATCCGGTTCGAAATATATTTCCGGCTTCGTCAATGTCGACGGCAACCCTCTCAACCGGCTTGACCTTTGGCTGGACATACGACGAGGTCTTCCGTTTCCTGCGGAATCCGTGGATTCGATTTATTCCACCCATGTGTTTGAGCACTTTTACGGAGACGAATTGCGACGCCTTCTCCGGGAATGCTATCGGGTTCTGAAGCCGGGAGCTGGCGTCCGCTTGGTGGTTCCGAGCCTAACAGGCGCCATCGTCGCGTATACCCAGAAACGGACCGACTGGTTTAGCGATTTCCCGCGCAAGTTCGATTCGCTGGGAGGCAGATTCTCCAATTTCGTGTTTTGCGACGGGCAACACCGCACAGCATTCGATTTGAGCTACATGGCGGAGGTGCTTCGCGGAGCCGGCTTTCGAGAAGTGGAGGAATCCGGGGAAGGCAAGAGCCGTTTGTATGGCGATCAAGTCCCTCCCTATGAACCTGGAGACTCGCAGGAACTGCCACACTCTTTGTACGTTGAGGCATTCAAATAGGCCTGTCATGCGACGCGACCCGCGTGTTCGTCGCATTACCACCGGTACAGAATATGATCGAAGCGAAAACAGAAGCTGAGTTGTCGGAAGCGCGCGCCGCTTCGGATGTCCTACCCGTCACCGTCATCATTCCGGTTCGCAACGAAGCTCGAAACCTCCCGCGCTGCCTGGAGTCTCTGCGGAACGTCGGCGAGGTTCTTGTTATCGATTCTCAAAGTACAGATGAAACGTGCGCCATCGCGGAGTCGTTCGGAGCCACGGTTGTTCAGTTTCGCTATTCGGGGGGATGGCCAAAAAAACGGCAGTGGGCACTGAACTCACTTCCCATTGCGTCCGACTGGATTTTCTTGCTCGATGCCGACGAAGTCATGACCCCGGAACTTGCAGGTGAGATTCGCCAGGCTATCCAGAATACGCATCTGGTTGGGTACCGAATTTGCCTCCAGCTGTATTTTCTGGGCAGGCGTCTGCGGCACTGCGATGCGAGTTTCTGGAAGCTGTGCTTGTTTCGCAAAGGGCAAGCGCGGTTTGAGTGTCGGCTGAAAGATCAGGACGCCTCCATGGCGGATATGGAGATTCACGAGCATGTGATCGCTGACGGGCCAACCGCGGAGTTGCGGAATCCAATTCTGCACCACAACGTGGAATCGCTGTCGCGCTACATCCATAAGCACGATGAATATTCCAATTGGGAAGCGCGAGTGCTGGCCCGCGGTGAAGGGAACTCCGAGGAGATGCGCGGATCGCTATCCGGAACGCAGGCGCAACGGCGGCGATGGCTTAAGAAGAAGTTCTACCGAGTACCTGGTTCGCCGGTTCTGCTTTTTCTCTACCGCTACATTTTTCGTTTCGGTTTTCTTGATGGCGTCCCGGGACTGATCTACTGCACGTTTCAGGCTGTCCAGATGTTTCACACGAAAGCAAAAATCTACGAGTTGCGGAACGCGAGGAGCTGAAGGCGATGTGCGGCATCAGCGGACTTGCGAATTGGGGTGATGCGGAAACACTGGCCCGCATGACGCATGTGCAGACGCATCGTGGGCCCGACGACTCCGGGCTGTGGGAGCGGCGTTTCCCCGATGGAGGCAGCATCGGGCTGGGTAGCCGGCGGCTGGCTATTCTGGATCTTTCTCCGGACGGCCACATGCCCATGAGCAACGAGGATGGATCGGTGTGGATTACCTACAACGGAGAAATCTACAACTTCGCCGAGCTGCGCCGCGAACTCGAAGGCAAAGGGCATCGGTTTCGATCGCACACCGACACGGAAGCGGTCGTTCATCTTTACGAAGAGTATGGCGTCGATTGCCTGAACCGGCTGAACGGCATGTTTGCGTTTGCGATCTGCGATCTACGCGGCTCGGCGCCGAAGCTCTTTCTGGCACGCGATCATTTCGGAGTTAAGCCTTTGTATTACTGTGAGCGCGATGGGAAGCTGGCCTTCGCGTCGGAGGTGAAGGCGCTGCTTGAGGTGCCGGGAATCGAAGCCCGGATTGATCGGGAAGCGCTGGATCAGTATCTGACTTTTCTCTGGGTGCCCGATCCGATGACGATGTTCGAGGGCATCCGCAAACTGCCGGCGGCGCACTATGCGATCTGGCAGGGTGGAAATTTCGAAATCAAACAATACTGGGACCTGACATTTCCGGCGGTGGGGCAACGCTTCGAATCCAGGCAGGATGCACTCGCGCAGGAAATCCGTGAGCGATTTTGCGTATCGGTTGAGCAGCAGATGGTCAGCGATGTTCCGATTGGAGCATTTCTGAGCGCGGGGCTGGACTCTTCGAGCATCGTGGCTGCGATGGCGCGGAAGCAACCGGTGCGCACTTATACGATTACGTTTCCGAAGAAATATCGCGTGGGCGAAAGCACGATCGACGATCCAGCCGTGCCGCAACGGCTGGCGCGTAAGTTAGGCTGCGAGCATCACGAGATTGTCGTGGAACCGGATGTTGTGAGTCTGCTCCCGAAATTAGCCTGGCACATGGACGAGCCGACTGCCGATCCGGCGATCATAACGGCGTATCTGGTGTGCCGCGAGGCGCGTAAACAGGCGACGGTCCTGCTGTCCGGAGTGGGTGGTGATGAACTGTTCGCCGGCTATCGCAAGCACGCGGCGCATGCCTGGGCGCAGGAGTATCAGCGCGTGCCGGGTTTAGCGCGGTCTGCCGCCGAGAAAGCAATGCTCGCGCTTCCCAGCTTCCGCGGTTCGAGCATGAAAGGGCCGGTACGGCTGGCGAAAAAAATGGCGCGCAGCGCGGCTCTGAATTCCGCCGAGGCGTTCATACGTAATTGTACGTATTTCGATGCCGGGCAAAAAGCAGCCCTCTATGCCGATGCATCGGAATCGCGGCCAAGGGGAAATCCCGCCCGCGAGCATCTGGCCGCTTTTGATCGCGTGAAGCATGCCGACTTCCTCAATCAGATGCTGTATCTCGATACTAAGATTTTCATGACCACGCTGAACCTGACTTACAACGACAAGATGAGCATGGCGTCGTCAGTGGAGGTGCGGGTGCCGTTTCTGGATCGGCAGCTGGCGGAATTTGTTGCGTGGAATGTTCGTCCGGAGTGGAAGCTGAAAGGGAAGTGGCGTCCGGTGACGAAGTACATCTTCCGCGAAGCCATGCGTAGTATGCTGCCAGAAGAAGTCCTGCGGCAGCCGAAAGCGGGCTTCGCAGCGCCGGTGGACTACTGGCTCGCACACGAATTGCGGCCCATGGTGGACGATCTACTTTCGGAGAGCCAAGTCCGGCGGCGCGGCCTGTTTCGTCCGGCGGCGGTGCGGCGTTTGGTGGACGAGCATCGCCGCGGCGAGGAAGATTGGTCCATGCAAATCTGGCAACTGCTGACGCTGGAAATCTGGGGACAGCTCTTCATCGACGGCGGCGCGCGCTCGTGGGCACAGCAGCAGATTGGCGCACAGCAATTGACGACCGCGTGAGCGATCGCCTTGTCCGAACGTAGATCCAGATGAACCATCCCGAGCCGAGTTTCAATCGAACGTCAACCTTGATGACCAGAAAAATCGTTCGCGCGATGACCGAGGCCACGGGTCTGCTTCGAGCGCCGATACGAGTTGTCCCGCTGTTTTCGAAGCTTTCTTCGGACGGACTGCACGCAACGCTTGCAGCGCGGCATCTATATTCATACGCCGACACGACCGTGCCGACTGGCGACGCCCTGCGGTCGGTGATGGGCTGGATTTTCGATGCACAACGTCCTGACGGCGGCATCGCAGCGTACTACAGTCTGCTGACGGGATATTCCGAATCGTATCCGGAGGTGACCGGCTACATTATTCCAACGTGGTACGATTTCGGCCGCGGGACGAACGAAACAGCCGCACGCCCCGCTGCGGAGAATGCGACGCAATGGTTGCTTGCGCTGCAAATGCCAACCGGCGCGTTTCCGGGCGGGCTTGCGGTGCGCGATGACGATCCGCAGCCGTCAGTGTTTAACTCGGGGCAGATACTGCAGGGACTGGTTCGTGCTTACACGGAAAGTAAGCAAGCAGAAATATTGGAGCGCGCGGTTGCCGTCGGAGATTGGTTAGCCGCAATCCAGCAAGCCGACGGCTCATGGACCGGCCCCGCAGCTTATCAGGGGAATGCTCACACCTACTACAGTATGGTTTCGTGGGCGCTCGCGCAGTTGGCGGAGGAATCGAAAGATGCGCGTCATGCGGGGGCGGCCGACAGAAACATCGACTGGGTGCTAACCCACGTCCAGCCGAGTGGATGGATCGAGGGTATCAACCTGCGCGGCCATCCTACTTACCTGCATTTTATTGCCTACGTGATTCAGGGAATGCTCGAGTGCGGGATCCTGCGGCGGCGCGAAGATGCGATTCAGTCAGCGGCGAAGTCGGCGTGGGTCCTGTTGCGGAAGTTTGAAACGCATAAGCGCTTGTTGGGAACCTACGAGGCGGGATTCAAAGGCGGCGAACATTTTGCATGCCTCACCGGGAACGCGCAGATGTCGTGCGTGTGGCTGCGCTTGTTTGAGGTGACCGGCGATCCGCGCTATCTCAATGCGGCGATGAAGATGAATGAACTGCTGAAGCAGGCGCTTCCGGTGAAGGGCCGCCGCGGAGTGCGGGGCGGCGTCGCGGGATCGTATCCCATTTGGGGAGCGTACCAACCGATGCGGTTTATCAGTTGGGGATGCAAGTTCATGGCCGACGCGCTCATGCTGGAGCAGCGTTTGGCGCGCGAGTTTGAGGCGTCCGAATGCGCGTAGCGATTCTCTGTTCGAGTCCCTACAGTGAGACTGGCTGTGCCGTCGCCGCTCGCTTGGCGCAAGTTGGATACGTGCCAGTGGGCGCGTTGACACTTCCTTCATGGGATCGTCGCACGCTCTTGCGCAAGGTTGGACAATGGGGCATGCGCGATTCGCTCCGCTATGCGGTGGGGAAGCTGGCTCCGGGCAAGTCAGCGAGTACGGCGGCTGTGCGGAATCCGTCTCTTGAGAAAGCGCTGCGGCACAAAGAAGGAACATTTCGCAACTTGCGGGAAGTGGCGCGCAGCTTTGGGTTTCCGGTTGTTACGTGTGGCGATCAGAATTCCGCGGGCGCGATCGCTCAACTCAAGCGGTGGTCGCCGGATGTTGTGATCTTCACAGGCGGAAATATATTGCGGGACGAATTGTTGAAGGTGCCGCGGCTGGGCGTATTGAATTCGCATCTGGCGCTGCTGCCAGAAATTCGTGGCATGAGCAGCCCGGAGTGGTCGCTGCTGCGCGGCGTTCCGCTGGGCATCACGATTCACTTCATGGACAGCGGCATTGATACTGGCCCGATCTTGTTGCGCCGAGAATTTGCGGGCTTTGATGAGTGTAATTCTCTGACCGACTTGCGCAACCAGATGATTGCCGAAGGGGTCGAGTCGATCGCGGAGGCCGTGGCTGGCCTGGATCGCGGAACGCTCTCGGCTGTCTCGCAAGTGGATCAGGAAAAAGATAGTCAGTTTTTTGTAATGCATGACGCGCTGAAGTCGGTTGCCGAGCGGCGGCTGAAGCTGTGCCGGGTGAATCCCGTAGCGGGCTGGCGCGATGAGTAAGCTCGGCACCCTGTTGCAGGTCGGACGGACATTCGGGGTGCGCGCTGGTTTCCAGCGTCTGGAATATGAACTGCAGCGCGGCAGCGGACTGATGTTGCGCCGCATGCGATCGGTCGAAGGCTGGGAATCGTGGGACTTGAAACGGATCGCGGCGCGGACTTCACCGGAAGAACTTCTCAGCATTCGCCGCGAGGGCGGCCGGCCTTTCTTCTTTCCGGATTCTCGCGGCGTGGGTGTTGAGCTACGAAAGAAATTCAGCGCCAGTGTGGAAGAATCCGCCGTTGCCGAAGCAGACAAGATTCTCGCAGGCAGCCTGCCGTTTTTTGGACGTCTGCATTTGTCTTGCGGTTTTCCTCCGCGATGGTTCGAGAACCCGGTCACCGGCGAGCGCGTCTCGCCTGGGCGTCCGTGGACACAGATGAGGTTTGCCTCCAAGGATTATGGCGACCTCAAGTTTATTCTGGAGCCGTCGCGATTCTTGTTTGCCTACCCGTTGGCGCGTGCCTATGCGATGGGCGGCGATGAGCGCTATGCCGAGGCGTTCTGGAGTGCGATCGAGGACTGGGTTAAGCAAAGTCCGCCGATGTCGGGGCCGTTGTGGATTTGCGGACAGGAATCTTCGCTGAGGATTCTGGCGTGGACGTTCGCGCTTTACGCATTTCTTCAATCGTCGGCAACAACGCCGAAACGAGTTGCGCTGCTTTTGTCCATGATCGCCGCGCATGCCTGGCGCATTATGCAGACCGTGGGCTACGCGCAGTCGCAGCGCAGCAATCATTTGTTCAGCGAGGGCGCCGCGCTCTGGACCGCGGGCATCCTCTACCCCGAATTCAACGATGCCGCCGCCTGGATGAGCCAGGGGGCGCGGCTTTTGCGGGAAGCTGCCCTTGACCAGATCACGCCAGACGGAGCGCACCTCCAGAATTCATTTAATTATCAGCGGATGGTTTTGCACCTGCTGCTCTGGACGCTGCGGCTTGCGGAAATTCACAAGATCGAGCTTGCGCTGGAGATCCGGTCACGCACGGTTGCAGCTTTTCAATTCGTCAGCGAGTTTGTGGACGCAGAGTCGGGACGCGTGCCCAATCACGGCTCGAATGACGGCAGCAACATACTTCCGCTGTCGGCGTGCGACTATGGCGACTTTCGTCCTCTGCTGCGGTTGGGAAGTTGTATGCTCGATCAGCCGAGCGCGCTCGAGCCCGGGCCTTGGGATGAAACTGCTCTCTGGATTTGCGGGACGTCGGCGAAGGCCGCCGTTCGCGAACGTGCCGGCACGGGTTCTTCTTCTTCCGCCGCGGGATTTCATCGTATTGGGACGAAGAACTCATGGGCGCTGGTTCGCGCGGGGTGTTACTCGCGGCGCCCTTTTCAAGCCGATCAACTGCACGTGGATATTTGGTGGCACGGCTTGAATCTGGCGCGGGATGCGGGGACGTATCTCTACAACGGTGAGCCTCCGTGGGACAACGGGTTGGCGGTTACGGCGGTTCACAACACGGTAATGGTCGATGGCCGCGACCAGATGCGGCGCGTGGGCCGGTTTCTCTGGCTGGATTGGGCGCAGGCGTCGGGCAGATCGTTTTCTTCCGGCAGCGAGAACTTTCCAGATCGCTTTGAGGGCGAACA
>JAYTFO010000020.1:0-6455 GCA_043734305.1 Acidobacteriota bacterium
GCGTCGGCGGTGGTGGCGAATAATGTCCGGCGCAAGGGGAAGAATCTTTGGACGTCGCGGCAAGGCGGCGGCAAGATCGGATACTACGAAGCACCCGACGGCGAAAACGAAGCGTTGTTCGCGGCCGATGCGATCAATCGTTACGTGCGGGAGTCTGTCGAGCGCGGCGAAAACTCGCGCGCGGCGGTGCTGTATCGTACGAATTCGCAGTCGCGTCTGTTTGAAGAAGCACTGCGACGCTACGGGCTGAAGTATCACGTGGTCGGCGGATTTTCGTTTTACGAACGGGCTGAAATCAAGGACATGATTTCGTATTTGAAAGTCGTCCTGAATCCGGACGACTCGATTTCGCTGCTGCGGGTCATCAACACGCCCGCGCGCGGAATTGGCAAGACGACCATCGAGATGGTCGAACGGCTGGCGCTGGAAACCGGTTTGTCGTTGTGGGGCGCCGTTGGCGTTGCGATCGAGCGGCAGTTGCTGCCGGGGCGCGCGCTGATCGCAATCAAATCGTTCTATGAGTTGATCGAAGACGGGCGGGCGATGCTGGCGGGAACGTATGCGGACCGTCTGAAAGAAAGCAGCACGAATGAAGACCGTAGCGCCGGCGGCTCGCCGGCAGTCCCCTCGGCAGGTTCGGGGCAAGCTACGCGGGCGCCGTCGCCCGCTCCGCCGAATGCAGTAGCAGAAATCTTGGACTCGCCCGACACCGATTTCGATCCCGGCAACTTCAGCTTCGACTTTGGTCCGGATGTCGACAATGAACTGGACGGTAGCGCCGTCGACTCGCCGGCAGTCGGCGCTACGCCGGAAGCAGGTGCCGATGGCGAAATTTCTGACGCTGCGGTCGAGGGTTTCCGCGCGCCCGGCGAAGCGGCTACTACGGCCGAGTTGCTCAAATTTCTGATCGACCGAACGGGCTACATCAAACAACTCGAAGACGAAGATACTCCCGAGGCTTACTCGCGCATCGAGAACTTGCGCGAACTGGTGAACGCCGCCATGGACTCACGCGATCGCGGCGAAACTCTCGACCAGTTTCTCGACCACGCGGCTCTGGTCAGCGACGCCGATCAATATGACGAACGGGCGCAGATCACGCTGATGACCCTGCACGCCGCCAAGGGCCTGGAGTTTCCGCTGGTGGTACTCGCCGGGATGGAAGAAGGACTGTTCCCGCACTCGCGGACGCTGATTGAGCCCGACCAGATCGAAGAAGAACGGCGGCTCTGCTATGTGGGCATGACGCGCGCCATGGACACGCTGGTGCTGTCGCGGGCCGTGTATCGGCGGCGGTATGGGACGGACATGCCCGAGGCCAGCGTGCCCTCGCGGTTTCTGGACGAAGTGCCGATGGAATTGGTGGAGGAGATGGGGGCAGGACGACGTAAGACCACTTCTTCTTCTGCTTCCAGCTTTTCGCGGGCGGGGGCGCCCGCGCCACACGGGCAGTCGGTACACTATTCTTACGAGGATGAAGATCAGAGTGCGAGCTGGAATCCGGCGCGGGTCAAGGCGAAGACGCCTTCTCCCGTGCGAAACTACAACTCCATCGACAATATTGCGGAATTTTTTACGTCGCGCGGGAAGAAGTTCAACATCCCGAAGCTGCCGGTGGAGGAGTCCAAGGGGAAGCGGGGATTTCGTCCGGGACAGAAGGTTAAGCACCCGAAATACGGTGAAGGAACGGTCTATCAGCGCGAAGGGGATGGGGAAGATGCCAAGATTACGGTACAATTCCCTCGCTTCGGTTTGAAGAAGCTGGTGGAGAAGTACGCGCAGCTGGAGAGGGCTTAGTAGATTCAGCAGTCAGCCTTCAGCTCGTGACTTAGATTTTGCGGACTTAAACTCAAAGAAGGAACTAGACAAATCATTCATGGCAAACACTAAGAAGTTAGGCAAAGAAGAACGGAAGACAGCGAAACGCACTGCGCGCAAGAAGACGAAAGTCGATAAGCCCAAGAAGCCCCGCGATTACGCGCGCGGATCGAAGAAGCGGAAGATGAAGAAGATGGTGCGCGGCCAGGCGAAACGTTAGGAAGCCGCGAGCTACGGGCTGCGAGCCGCGAATCGGTCATTTCGCTGCTTAGAAGGAAGGAACGGAGGGCGCGGGCGGATTCGCTCGCGCCTTCCAGTTCATCGGAAAGGGACACCGTCTCTTGGGACAATCACCCGCAAAGGACGCGCCTGCCGCGAACCAGGGCAGTCAGCTGTTTCGCTGCAAGTCCATCGACAAGCTGATTTCGGACTCCGAGGCTCCGGGCCAAAGGTTGCAGAAGACGCTTGGGCCGTGGTCGCTGACGGCGCTCGGTATCGGCGCGATCATTGGTTCGGGAATCTTTGTGCTTACCGGAACGGCGGCCGCGGGCGAGTACTTCAGCGCACCTTCGATCCTGCACGCGCAGGTGCTCGACCTGATCTGGAATTTCGTGCACACTGGCAGCTTCGCCGGCGCGTTGATGCATGGACGTCCGCCCGCGGGTCCGTCGATTGCGATTTCGTTCATCCTGGTGGCGATCGCATGCAGTTTTGCCGGACTGTGCTACGCCGAGCTGGCCTCGATGATCCCCATCGCCGGGAGCGCGTACACGTACTCCTATGCCACGCTCGGCGAAATATTTGCCTGGATTATCGGCTGGGATCTGATTCTTGAATACGTCGTCAGCAACGTGGTGGTCGCGATCGGATTCAGCGCCTACACCAAGGCACAACTGGCATCGTTCGGCCTCAACTTGCCCGACCGATGGTCGACTCCTGTCTGGGAAACAGGCCACTGGACGGGGTCGTGGTTCAATTTTCCCGCGTTTTTTATCGTATTCATCCTCACGGTTCTCTTGGTGCGGGGCATCCGCGAATCGGCCAGGGCCAACAACATCATGGTCTTGATCAAGATTGGCGCGATTCTTATTTTCCTGGTGGTTGGTGGAGCGCTGGTGAATCCGAGCAACTGGAAGCCGTTTGCGCCCTCTGGTTTCGGCGGGATCGTCACCGGCGGCGCGATTGTGTTCTTCACTTACATCGGCTTCGATTCGGTTTCGACTGCGGCCGAGGAGTCGCGCAATCCGCAACGCGACTTACCCATCGGAATTATTGCGTCGCTGATTGTTTGTACTCTACTTTACGTCGGCGTCTCGGTCGTACTTCTTGGGATGATGCGGTATACGACTTTCGTGTCCGGCGAGGCGGCTGAAGCGCCGGTGGCTTACGCGTTGAAGATGCTCGGAGCCAGCCCCTGGTCGCGCTCTCTGATTGTGATTGGAGCGCTCACCGGCATGGTTTCATCGCTGCTGGTGTTTCAGTACGGACAGGCCCGCATCTGGTATGCGATGTCGCGCGACGGACTTTTCCCAAAGATTTTTTCCACCGTCCATGCAACATTCAAGACTCCGCATGTATCCACCTGGATCGCTGGTTTTGTGGTCGGTATTCCGGCGGGAATTTTCGCCATCAGCGATGCGGCCGACCTTTCCAATATCGGAACGCTCTTTGCGTTTGTACTGGTGTCGCTGGGCGTAATCATCCTGCGGCGGACGCAGCCCGACCGGCCGCGCGTCTTCAGAGTGCCGATGGTGCCGTGGTTCCCGCTGATTTCCATTGTGCTCTGCGGCGGTCTGATGACCGGCCTGACTGTGATTACGTGGGTGCGATTTATTGTCTGGCTGGCTCTGGGGCTGATTATTTATTTCGTCTACAGCCGGCACCGCAGTGAGTTTGCAAAAGTAGGTCAGAAGTAAGAGGTTAGATTGCAGAGGTGAAACCAGGTATTGCTTCAGGGGTTCACTTCTGCAATCTGACCTTTGACTTTCGACCTCGCACTTATGTCCTCCGATTCGCCTTCGCCCTTCATCCTCGCGCTGCCTAAGGCCGAGCTGCACTTGCATCTCGAAGGTTCGATTGAGCCGGCTACGCTGCTCGAACTGAGGCAGGGGCGCGGGATGCCGGGTGCGACGCTCGCGGAAGTCGAGCAACTCTACAACTACGCTGACTTCAGCGGTTTTCTGATGGCTTTCAAAGATGTCACCGGACATCTGCGTACTCCCGAAGATTACGAACTGATTACTTATCGCTTGATGGAGCGGCTGAAATCGGAGAACGTGCTGCACGCCGAGGTCTTTGTGTCGGTCGGAGTGTGCCTCTGGCGCAAGCAGGATTTCCTGGCGATTTTCGAAGGCCTGGAACGCGGGCGCGCGCGCGGAGAAACAGACTTCGGAGTTTCGCTGCTCTGGATCTTCGACGCGGTCCGGCAATTCGGGGCCGAGAAAGCGCAAGGGGTGGTCGATCTCGCCGTTCAGTTTCGCGATCGCAATGTTGCGGGCTTTGGCATTGGCGGCGACGAACTCCGAGGGCCCGCCGAGCTTTTCAAAGATGTATATGCGCGCGCGGCTCTCCACGGACTGCATCTCACGGCGCATGCCGGTGAAAATGCGGGGCCGGAGTCGATCTGGGGAGCGTTGAATCTCAAGGCGGAACGGATCGGCCACGGCCTTACGGCAGGGCAGGACCCGGAACTGATCGAAGCGTTGTCGGAGCGGCAGGTCCCGATTGAAATTTGCGTCACCAGCAATTTGCGCACCGGGTGCTGTCCTGACATCGCACAACATCCGGTGCGCCGTTACTTTGACGATGGCTTGATGATCACTCTGAATAGCGACGATCCCGCCATGTTTCGAACTTCGCTGGCCGAGGAATACCGGCTCGTGCAGGACACGTTTGGATTCACGGATGAACACCTCCGCGAGATGGCGCGCAATTCTTTCGAAGCGTCGTTCCTTCCCCCGGAAAAGAAAATCCACTTCCTGAACTTGTTGGACGCCACCGCAACCCTGTCGTAGAGATGCGGGCTTGCCGCGTCTCGCTCTCGAAGTCGTAACGGTCTGTGCGAGCAGCGAAAAGCGAACGACGAACGACCATCGACCAACGACGACTCCGTTCTCCTATAATGTCCCCATGAAACTGGAAGAGAAGCTTGCCGAACTGAAGAAGCGCGATCATCTGGCCGAAGACGGCGGTGGCGCGAAGCGTCGCGAGCGTCAGCACAAAGAAGGCAAGATGTCGGCGCGTGAACGCGTCGAGTTTCTGCTCGACGAAGGGACGTTCGAAGAGACCGACAAACTCGTCACGCATCGCTGCAACGACTTCGGCATGCAGGAGCAGAAGTATTACGGCGACGGCTTCATTACCGGCTACGGACGCGTGGAAGGCCGGCTGGTCTTCGTGTTCGCGCAGGACTTCACCGTTTTCGGCGGATCGCTCTCGGAAGCGAATGCCAGCAAGATCGTCAAGATCATGGATCTCGCCGCGAAGATGGGCGCGCCGGTGATCGGGCTGAATGACTCCGGCGGCGCACGCATTCAGGAAGGCGTGATGTCGCTGGCCGGATACGCCGACATTTTTCTACGCAACACCCTGTATAGCGGCGTCGTCCCGCAAATCTCCGCCATCATGGGGCCATGCGCCGGTGGCGCCGTGTATTCGCCCGCGATTACCGACTTTATTTTGATGGTCGACCACACTTCGTACATGTTCATCACCGGCCCGGATGTAATCAGGCTGGTGACGCACGAGGAAGTCACCAAAGACCAACTCGGCGGCGCGACCACGCATAACGAAACGTCGGGCGTAGCCCACTTCAAATGCCGCGACGACGCGGAATGTCTGTCGATGGTCCGCGAACTGCTCAGCTTTATGCCGTCGAACAATCTGGAAGACCCGCCGCGCCGGCCGTGCACCGATCCCATCGACCGCGCGGACGCGAAGCTCGACACGATCATCCCCGAGCAATCGAATCAACCGTACGACATGAAAGACGTGATTCACGCGATCGTGGACGATGAATATTTCTTCGAAGTTCAGGAACACTACGCGAAAAACATTGTCGTGGGATTTGCGCGACTGAATGGCAAGCCGATCGGAATCGTTGCGAACCAGCCTGCAATGCTTGCCGGGACGCTCGATATCAATGCGTCGATTAAAGGCGCGAGGTTTGTGCGCTTCTGCGATTGCTTCAACATACCGCTGGTAACGTTTGAAGACGTCCCCGGATTTTTGCCCGGAACGATTCAGGAATACGGCGGGATCATCAAGCACGGCGCGAAGCTGCTGTACGCGTTTGCCGAAGCAACCGTCCCCAAAGTGACGGTGATCACGCGCAAAGCCTACGGCGGCGCATATTGCGTGATGTCGTCAAAACACATCCGCACGGACGTGAACTACGCCTGGCCAAGCGCCGAGATTGCCGTCATGGGTCCAGAAGGCGCGGTGGACATCGTATACAAACGCGATCTGGAACAAGCCGCCGACAAACAAGAAATGCGCGAACGCAAGATCGAAGAATTCCGCGACCGCTTCGCCAACCCCTACGTCGCCGCCGAACGTGGCTACCTCGACGCCGTCATCCAGCCCCGAGAGACGCGCAAGAAGCTGATCCAAGCGCTGGAGATGTTGGAGAACAAGCG
>JAYTFO010000021.1:0-4141 GCA_043734305.1 Acidobacteriota bacterium
GGGGTGACTTTGCGTTTCGGCTTGCCGACTTTTTCGCGCAGGCCGCTGATGGCGGCGCAAATTTTCTTGATTTCGGTGTGGGCAAATTCGATCGCGTCCACGACGGTCTCTTCTTTTACTTCTTTCGCGCCGGACTCGATCATCACGATTGCGTCGGAGGTTCCGACGACCATGATGTTGAGCAGGCTGTCCTTCATCTCGGCGTAGGTGGGATTGGCGATGAGGCGGCCTTCCACCAAACCAACGCGGACAGCGCCGATCGGACCGAGGAACGGAATGTCGGAAAGAGTCAGCGCAGCGGAAGCGCCGTTGATGCCGAGAACGTCGGGATCGTTTTCGGTGTCGGCGGAGAGGACAAAGGCGATGACCTGGGTCTCGCACTTGAAACCTTCCGCGAACATGGGACGGACGGGGCGATCGATCTGGCGGCTGGTGAGGACTTCGCGCTCACTCATGCGGCCTTCACGCTTGATGAAACCGCCGGGGATGCGTCCGCCGGCGTAGGTGTACTCGCGGTAGTCGACGGTGAGGGGGAAAAAGTCGATGCCTTCGCGGGGGTCGGGATTGGCGACAGCCGTCGCCAAGACAACGTTTTCGCCCATGCGCACGACGACAGAGCCGTGGGCCTGCTTGGCCAGTTTTCCAGTTTCAAAAGAGATAGTTTTGCCGCCGGCGAGTTCGACGTTGGCGTAGGTCGCTTCAGGTTTCATAGGTCAATCCTTTTTAGGGCAGGAGGCTAAGCGCGCGGCGCAGAGTTCGCACGGGTAGGCGGATGCCAGTGGGTGTAGGTTGGGAAAACGCACTTTAGCTGAGGCTCTTTGAGTCCAGGAACCGGCTCCCGCGGAGCCGGTCGCGCTTATTTGCGGATGCCGAGCTTTGCAATAACAACTTTGTAGCGTTCGGAATCGTACTTCTTCAGATAGTTCAGCAAACGACGACGCTTGCTGACCAGAATGAGAAGTCCGCGGCGCGAGCCGTGGTCTTTCTGGTGCGCTTTAAAATGCTCCGTCAACTGACCAATACGCTCGCTCAACAATGCGATTTGAACTTCTGGACTCCCCGTATCGGTGGCGTGCGTGCGATAGGTGTCAATGACGGTCTGTTTTTGCTCTCTGGCTAGCACTACCCGGTTGTTCTCCTGTTATTTTCGTTTGGTAACGTCTTCGAGGTTAACACGGTGCGGGAGTGGGTGTAAAGCGCGTGTGAAAAGGCGCTGCGGGCTGCGGGCGGTCACGTTGCTTGGAGCTCAAGGTTTTCCCTTGCCCCACCCTGAAGGTCGCGTTCTTTGCGACTTTAGGGTGGGATTCCATGGACCTCGATCACTTGGGGTGTGTCTACCCTCTAACTCCGTAGTGATCCCCTACACCCACCGTAGCCGCAAAGAACGCGGCTAGGATGGGGCACCCTCGAGAGTCGATGCATGGGGAACATGGGGACCAGTCCCCAGCAGACGGCCGGGGCAGAGCTCCGTACTCGGAGAATGTCCATTCGTGTTGGCAGGAACTCTTTTTTGGCAACCGTTCTTCGCATTCAGCATCTATTCTGAATGGATCAACCATGAGCGACGAAACCATCGACGACCTGTGTAAGGACTGCGGTCCAACGTTAACGGCTTTTTTGGAACAGATGGCCGCCCACAACAAAGAACAGATAGGCGAACTCAAGCCCAAGGTCGTCTGCCCGACTTGCGGGAAAGTTCACGAATACAAATACGAAAATGGGTCGGGAGTTCCGGTCGTCAGGGAGTAGGGCGTGAGAATGTTGGGTCGATCGTTCGGAGACTGTGTCGTCGGCGGGGTGCCGTCCCTTGCGGGACTCACTCTCCGGGTTTGCCTTCCCGGCACTGCCGTGCCGGGCTTTCTTGTTCCGCCGCTGCGCGGCTAGAGCGGGGGCAGTTCCACTTTTTTGCGCGCTCACAGAATCTGGATCGGGGAGCTAAATTCGTCCGATGCTTCGGCCGGGGTCTCGCGTTCTTCTGCGCAGTCACAACAAAAAACAAAGGGCGACCTGGTGGCCGCCCTGTTTGCAGATTTTTGTTGGGAAACGCCTTACAGCATCTTGGCGCTTTCGACGTGGATGGTGTCACCTTCAACGTGTCCGGTGACGGCAACGTGGTGGCCTTCGTGGCCCTTCAACGCTTCCGGGTTCTTTACGGTTAGAATTTTTTGATCCATGTCGGTGACAACGACCATGCTGGCGCCGGCGTCAAGACACTTCTTGGTGCATTCCGCGGCGCCTGCATTGGCTCCCTTGACGCCGCATTTCGAATCGCTGATCCAGCCGTTGACAGTTGTAGCATCAGCTGCAAACGAGGCTGTTGCCAAAAGCGAAACCAACGCGAGTGCAGCTAGTACGAATAGAAATTTCCGCATGCCATCCTCCTTGAAGTTTCTTATTTGAAATTTGCTGTCTCCAGGATTCCAAGAACTCTATCACAAGCAGTGCATCGTGGCACGCAGGAAAGGGGCCTGCGGCGCAGAAGATCCCTGGTTACGTCTTTGCCAGCGAGGAAACATGCGATGAATAAAGCGGCCCTCGGCGGCTAAAGCCGGAGTCAATTTATGCGCTTACGGCGCGGCTGCAGCCGCGCCCCTTTAAAGCAAAGTCAAGACCGGAGACTTACGGTCCGGCTGAAGCCGCGCCCCTTTAAACCAAGATCAAGAGCTGAGTTTACGCGCGGTCTGCAAGCCTGCTTGCGGAGTCGGAGTTTTCTACTTCTAATTTTTGGCGCGGGCGGTGGGTGGCTTGGGTGGGGGATCGGGCGCTACATAGACGTGCTCGCCGGGGCGGGCATAGTGGAGCTGTTCGCGCGCTTCGCGTTCGATGGCGCGGTAGTCGGTCTTCATCGCTTTGATGCGATCTACGAATTGATCGTTTTCTTTCTGGACACGCTCGACTTCGCTCTGCAGCGCGATTTTTTCCGCTTGTTTCTGCCGATAGACGACCATGCCATTGGTTCCGAACATGGCATGGAGCAACACGCCGACAGTGAGCAGCAAGGCAGCCAATGTGCCCACGCGTCGCCACTCGGTTGCGATCCAGGTCCAGACAGGGCGGGTGTGTTCGACGTAGCGGGCAGCCATTTCCTCCGCTCTGGGGCCCTGTTCTTCGATGGCCGCGCGCAGTCCTTCGCCGGAGTACTGGCGTGGGAAAATTCGTTTTCTGGACGGCGGTCCTAGTCGAAGATCCATGTTTTTGCTGCCGCACTCAATTTTTCTAATCCGTCTTTACTGCGTGCTTCGGTGTAGGCCCGAACTACGGGCTCCGTCCCCGAAAGGCGGTAGCAGACCCACGATCCGTCGGCGAGCACGAGCTTGAGGCCGTCGGTGCGGACTACGCTAGCAACTGGGCTACCGCAAAAGTCGGGCGGATCGCGGCGTAACTTCTCAGTAAACTTCGCCTGGACCTCGGGCGTCAAGCGGAAGTTCTCGCGCAAAGGGTAGTACGAACCAACATCGGCAAACAGGGCTTCGAGTTGTTTCCCCAGGGAAGCGCCTCGGCGAGCGACCATTTCGCAGCAGAGGAGGCCGGCGAGCACTCCGTCTTTTTCTGGAACATGCTTGCGGATGGAGAGCCCGGCGCTTTCTTCGCCGCCGATTGCGATCTTGTCCTGTTTGATGAGTTCACCGATGTACTTGAAGCCGACGGGCGTCTCGTAGAGTTGGATTTTGTGTTTTTCGGCGAGGGCGTTGATCAGGTTGGTGGTGGCGACGGATTTGGCGACGCCGTTCCGCCAGCCACGGCTTTCGACGAGGTAATCGAAGAGGAGGGCGACGATGTAATTGGGCTGCACGAAAGTGCCGTCCTGATCGACGATGCCGAAGCGGTCGGCGTCGCCGTCGGTGGCGATGCCGATGGCGGCTTCGGTCTCGCGCATTTTTGAGCGGAGGTCGTCGAGCAGATGGTCGTCGGGCTCGGGGGCATGGCCGCCGAAGAGAACGTCGCGGTAATCGTGGACGGTCGAGACCTCAACGCCGAACTCGCGGAGGAGGGCGTCGGAATATCCGCGAGCCGCGCCCCACAGAGGATCGAAGGCGATCTTGAGGCCGGCTTTCTTGATGACGTCGAAGTCGACGATTTCGCGCAGGCGGGAGAGATACATGCGGCGCGGATCGATGGACTGAGTCTCGACACGATTGCC
>JAYTFO010000022.1:0-3213 GCA_043734305.1 Acidobacteriota bacterium
GTGCGCCGCTGCGATGAGCTCTTCGAGATCCGTGCGCGCCAGGGGTTCTCCACCCGTCAGGTGAAGATGCAGCACACCCATCTGCGCGGCCTCAGCGAAAACGCGCAGCCAGTCTTCCGTTTTCAATTCAGAGTTTGCCGCAGCCAACTCCAGCGGATTGGAACAGTACACGCAGTGCAGCGGGCAACGATGCGTGATCTCGGCGATGAGAGCGAGCGGATTCGAAAGCGTCAGCATCAGTAGTCCACAATGCGCTTGTCGTGCAATTGCTCAAGGAATTTGGTGGCGTCTTCGCGGATGCGTTTCGGGTCCGCGCCAAAATACTCGCGCTGCAATTCCTCAACAATGTTGCTGAACGAACGGACGCCGTCGCAGAGCGCCAGAATTGCAAGGCCCGTGGCTTTCACGTTCATGGCACCTTCGGGAAAAAGAACCAGCGGCTCTTCTTCGGTGCCGCCCCACTTGCATCCCACGGCAAGAACCGGCTTACTGGTCTCGGCGATTTCCATTATTTGTTCTCAATCCTGAACGCGCCCGGCGGAGGCCATCCCGGCTGCACGTAGGCGTAGTAAAGCGCGTCGAGCTGGGCCCACAGGATGTCGCATTTGTCGCGCAACGCCTGAATCGCCTTCTCCTGCTCCGCGCGCGTTTTCGCATTTTCGTAAACGTAGCGGATCGCGAACGCCGCATCCTCGGGAGCCTGTGTCAGCCGGGCTTCGAAGTAGTCGAGACCGCCTGCCAGCCACGGGTAGTGCTCGCGCAGACGATCCATGCGCAGCGCAATCAGGTCGCGCGAAAAAAGTTCCGTTAGCGACGACGCCACTCCTTCCAGCAACGGGCGCGTCCGCACGAGATTGAGATATTCGTTCACGGCAAAGCGCGTCGCGGGCAAAATTTCGCGCTCACTGGCCACGCGTTCAGCGTCGAGACCGGTCGCTTCCGCCAGCTTCAGCCAGCGTTTGATGCCACCGTCTTTTTCTCGGACATCGCACTGCGCGTCGCCGTCATGATCCACGATCCTCTTGCGCCACGCCCGGCGAAATTCAGAATCGTCGCTGCGCGAAAGGATAATCGCGTCTTTGATAGGGATGATGTTCTGGTAGTAGTAACGATTGAGCGCCCATGCCTGTAACTGGCCGCGGCTCAGCTTCCCTTCGTGCATCAGCAGATGAAAGGGATGCCGATGGTGATAACGCTCCTCGCCCACCTGCCGCAGAGCGGCGCGCAATTCGTCCATCGAGAGCAACGTTGTGTTCTCCGTGTTCACAGCGTGAAGTGGCATCCGTCTTCCGCCAATTCCCATCCTGCGTCGCACACCGCGCGATATTCCGCGCCCGCTTCGTTCAGCATGGGATTGGTATTGTTAATGTGAATATACATTTTGCGCGGCGTGGTGAGCGCCGCCAATTGTTGCAGAGTACCATCTTCTCCACCGACCGGGATGTGACCCATCTCACGCGCACGCTGACCGGAACCTTGCAGCCGAATCAACTCATCGTCGCTCCAGAAAGTTCCGTCGAGCAGCAGACAATCGAGGGATGCAAATACACTTTTCAATCGCGGAGTCAGTTCCGCAAGTTGCGGAAATAATCCCAGAGTACCGCCGGAGGGCGCGGTGAGAATCAAGCCCAGCACGGCTTCCCCGGAATCGCGCGTGTGAGCGGCATAGGCCGGATAGTGCGAGGAAACGGCGAGCGCTTGACCAGTGATTTGACCAGCCTTCCCGTTCGCCGATTCCAACGTAAAAGCTTCGCCGGCCCGTAGAGTCTTCCATTGCACTTGATCGGGAACCCGGTTCAGCATGCCGAACATGCTGTTTTCTTTGCGCAGAATTTTGATCACGGGTTCGGCAGCGTGGACTCGAAACGGTTGGAGTTCGCGCATCAGCAGCAGGCCGAGGACGTGGTCTAGGTCGGCGCTGGCAAGCACTACTCCGCGGATGGGAGAGCTGCGCGTACCAGAACGCGGATGTAATTCAGGAGTTGCTTCAATCTGGGATCGCAGATCGGGTGAAGCGCCCAGCAGAAACCACGACTCACCGTCCGCGCTGACGGCAACCTGCGTCTGCGAGCGAGCCTTACCCTGAAATCGCCCGCCGCGGAAGGCACGGCAATTCGGGCAGGCACAATTCCATTGGGGAAACGCTCCCCCGGCAGCGGAGCCGAGGATCTTGACCTGCATCAATACAGATTACAGCTTCGCACTCACGTAGGAGTTAATTTCGCAGCAGAGAGAAATTTCTTCGAAAACCGGAGCCGTCCAAACCATTGTGTACCACCTTATTTGGGATATGTCCTGCGGGGGTGCAGGTTGAGAGAAAGAATAGCATCGGCCGAGGGACAAGGCCAGAGTATTTTGGGCGTTTCGCTCCAGGCCGCCAAGTGATTGAAAATCTTGGCTATTGGCCGCTATTCCGCGAAAAGGCGCTCCCCTCGGGGAGTCTGTCCGGCGTGGATGATCGTGTCAGTGAGTGTCCACGCCTCGTCTCGACAGCAGCCGTACCGAACCACCGGCACAGTGCGCAGAAACGAATACCCCAACCGTTCTTCCGGTTGATGTTGCGAATGGCATCGCGGGCCTCCTTGCTAACCGCCCACCAGCCGCGCACTACGCGATGGTCGCTTTCGGCAAGTTCTCTTAGCATTGGCAAAGCTCTGCGCTCGCGCATTTGTCCCACCGCAAAGGCGCACCAGAAGCGGACTTCCCGCCATGGGTCTGTCACGTTCCGTAGCAGCACGGCGTGGGAGGATGGTTGATGACGATGCGCTAATGTCTCCGCCACGAAAGCGCGTAGATGTGGATTTTCTGACCGATTCGACAGAACCTCTCCAATGTCGCGGTACCTTCTAGGCCGTGCATGGCTCTGAGCGCGTACGCTGCTTCCACCCGGTTGCGAAGCCTCCGCCCCTGCCGAAGAACACGGAGGATGCCGGGCAGCAACGCAGGGTCGGGGAATTGGAAGATATCGCGTGACGCGCTGTTCGCTTCGAGGAGAGACCCATCGTTCAGCGCATCCAGCAAAGCTTCCCGCTGTTCAGGCTTCAGCGGTTTTGGCCGCTCCCTACGATGCGACTTCGTTCGCGCCATATTGCTACTAAAGGATACCGTATCGGTAACTGTTGATAAATCGCCTCTCTAACAATGTCGGCGGTGTCAATCACTTTTTGAGCGAACAACAGCGAGCACTCGAACCGGAGCGCCATTTCGCTCTAG
>JAYTFO010000023.1:0-4308 GCA_043734305.1 Acidobacteriota bacterium
TGGTCCACCACGTTCAAGTCCAGTCTCTGACCGGCTGGTCTCTCTCGACCAGCCGGACTCAGACCCGGAAGGAAATTACAGAAGGAACGCTACACTCCCGCCGACCCCAGAACTAAGTTTGGGGGAAGTCAGGAGGTTGCGAACATGAGAACCAAGAGCGAGAACGAGATCGAATATGAACAGTTCATGTATGAACAGGAACGACCGCAACGGCTGCAACGGGCGCGTGAGCGGCACGAGGAACGTGACCAAGCACGGCATAGTCGAGGAAACCATGTCCCGGTGGTCATCATGAGTACAGAAAAGAAGTCCTGCCTAATTCTTGGAATCGTCGGTGTCGTGATCGGTTGCTGCGGGCTATTCCCGGCGCTCGTCCCGGGCCTCCTGTCAATTAGGTATGCAGTCTCGAGGACAGTCGCGTAGGAGGCGCATTTCTTCGACCATACTTTTGGGTATGGTGTAGTAAGGAGTGAGTTGTGAATCTCATCAAGAATGTTTGCATGATCATCGGGATCGGCGGGAGTTCTCTCAGTTCACGTGAGAAGGACGAAGACAAGTATCCAGGCGACGTAACAGCGGAGCAGCTGGGCTGGGATCTTGCAAAAACCGTTGGTGGCATTTTGTTCGTGGCGGCTGTTATAGCTGTCATTGGCTTTGTACTACTTCAATAGGAGACACAATGATTAGAAAGATTAGACTGTTCTTCGCCCGTCTTCTGAGGGCTATCGGGGCGGTGATTACATGGACGGTGCTTGCTGCTTGTGCTGCAATCGCCTTGATGTTCGGCTTACCAGCGATTGCGGTTTTTCGGGTGCTGGTTCCATCTATGACACAATGCGCGATGAGTACCAGTTCTTAGAGGAGCAGGCTGAGTACAATGATCTTCATCCTTACGGGGAGAAGCAGCCGCCCGCCGACGCGCGAACACTCTCCCCATGGACGCCATCGACCGTGTCATCGCCGAGATGTCCCCCGCCGACACCGCGGCGGCGTTGCGTCTCCTGAAGGTTCTTGAAGAATGCCGACAGATGAGCTCTGCGCAGGCCGAGGCGTGGCGACGGCGGATCACGGCGTGGGCGGGATTAGCGGGAGCGGAGCGCGACCGCAGCAGCCTGACCATGTCCGCGTCGAGCGCGTCCATCATCGGACCGTAGCCGACCGTGTACGTGCCCCTCGTCCCATCGGCTTGTGAGGTCAACGCGAACACGGCGGACTCGTCACTCGGGTCACTGTCCCCTTCGAAACGAACGACCTCATCAACGCGGAAGAGGTCTGGAGGATGGACCATCCCGTTCGGGCGGCTTTGGAGGCCGCGCGTCTCGGCCCGATAGTCGTCCTGGTATTGTAGGCCCCTCCTCCAAGAGCCGCGTGCTCAAGCCGAGGGTGCGCCGCACGTCGCCGTTCTACTGTGCGTGGACATGCGGCACGCCATCGCGGATCGCACGGTGGCTCGGTTCAACGGGGTGGATGTGAGGGCGGCGCCGTGGGAGCGGGAGACGTGACCCTACGCCTAGAACAGCACGAACGGCAGCGCGATTAGAAACGCGACGGTAATCAGCGCATTGGTTACGATCGCGAGCGCGGCGAATGGCTTGCCCTCGATATTGAGCGCGCCCCGTAGGAAATCGGCGACGTTTACCACCCTGCCTCCAAGTCGAATCAGCAAGCCCGAGAGCGCATATAGCCAGAGCCAGATGGATGTAAGGAAGGTCGATTGAGCACCCGGCATGAAAACGCCGAATTCTGAGTTCCAAGTGAGAACTCGCCAAAACTCGAACGGCCATTCATTGACGCGGTATGGGGCGTGAGCGACCAACCCCAGATAGATGAGATTGAATCCCACAACGAACAATGCTGCGCTCAGAACATAATCGAGTAGAAGAATGATGGCGCTGCGGAGACCGCCCGACTGCCGCGCGAGGATGCGAATCATCCATCGCGATTCGCACAGGGAAACAAAGTCCACCAAAACGGCGCACGAGAGACTAAACGCGAACACATCGCCGGGGTACCTCCCCGTGAGGGCGGAGGTGAATCCTCCGTTCAGTATCGCGACGGCGATCCACGCAATAATCGATGCAATGGCGGACCGCCAGAAGCACTTCCAAGAAAGAAGCGTTGGGCCGAACACGGTGTCGAAGGCCTCGGCGAAACTAGATCCCCACCGCGTCAGTCGTTTGTCCGGTTCTACGTGCATGAGCCATCGAGCAGTCCGAGTTCTGAAGTCGTTGGACGCGGCGCGCTCGATGCTCTCAAACAGACCCCAGACGAGACCGATGAGCAGGAACCAACCCGTCGCTAGACGGACGAGCGGCGCGGGAAACAACGGTGCGAGATCGGCGGCCATACTCTGCGCTGTTCGAAGCACGCTACCGGGCGGTGTGCGGTGCGCCGCCGCACGCCGGGAGCACCGCCGGATCGCGCCCGCTCAGGCGCCCGGCGATTGTCTTGCGCCCGTACCGCGTTGCGCCTTGGTAGGTCGCGGAGGTCACGTAGTAGCGGCCCGTCCCCGGCGCCGGATCGGGAAGCGGATCGTTTACCGATAGGTAGTCGCCGACGTGCGGCGGGGCGGCAGGGTAATCGCATTGAAGCGGGTGGGCCTGCGTGAAGTTGATGGGATGGGCGAGGGGACCCCAATAGGTGTCGAAGTGGTCGGCGGCGGCCATGCCTTCGGGCATGTAGGGAACGCGGAAGCCGAGCGCCGGTTGCGGGGTGAAGGTCTGGAGTACATCGAACTGAGTCGCGAACCCATTAATACGAACGAGCGAGAAGTCATCCGTGTACGTCCCTGAATCCGAAGTCTCAAGGACCACGTACAGCGCTCCCGCGTTAACGTCCATGCGTACGTTTCGAATGGCGACGTAGTCCACCGGACCTGGAGACGGCGAGCTACACCGCGGTTCGATATGCGCTACTTGCCCCTGAGTCCCAAGCTTGTCCAACCGAACGAGGTTCCATCGATACGCCTGTCCTGGTCCGGCACATTGGCCGAGCTGGACCAATACGGACTGGAATGCATATTGGAACCCGGCCGCATCGAAGGTTGGCGGGGCGACGGCCCGATAACACCACCACGGTTCCGTCGGGTCGCCGCTACCGACCGGGCACGTCCCGCGGGCTAATACTGATTCAGCGGAAAGCCCCGGGAGATCGAGCACGAAGTCTTCAGCGGAGAGCGGTTGCCCTGGATCGCTGGCGAACGCACCCGAACACGCGAACGTCACGAACAGAGCGGCGATGAATCTCATTGCGTGCCCCTTCTAGAAGTGCGGGAGGTATACGCCGAATCGCCGAACTCGCATAGCACTGAGACGGGTCCCAACTACGGGCCGGTGGCCGCGGTGGCTGCGCTGCGACCCATCATTGGGGCGCTTGCCAAATCACATTCTCTTTGTTGTCGAACAGAACCAGAGATGCCGCTGATCGCTTGGTCTGTGTTCCGGTCTTTGGGGTGACGAGCTGGGTGATCCCAAGAGTGGCATGGAAGCCTTCATCGTCTGCCAGATCCAGCGATGGGCCCTGAGGGAACAGCAGGAGACTCCCGTGAATCTTTTGGGATTCGTTGAACAGAACGATTCCTGATCCGATGCTCGTCGCGGCGACGGAAGTTCTGACACGTCCTGCTTCGTCGGAGAGGTCTAGCGATACGCCACCGGTGTTTACCGATAGACTTTCGCGAATAGTCCCGGCAGCGTCACGTAAAGGGAGAGCGGGTCCCTCACCCAGCACCTGGAAAGTTGCCCGCATTTTTTCAGAGTGGTCGTACAGGTTAATTCCCGGCCCGGTCTCGAGCGCCATGATGTCAATGCTCTTGCTGCCGTGCTCGCCATTCAAGACCAGGGAAGATCCCTCGTCGGGACTCGCGAGAATTGCGCGCGCTTTTCCAAGAACGTCTGTTAGGACCAACGCAGGCATGTCGTTCGCTGCGCTCAGTGTCGCGCGCTGCTTGTCCGCGTTGTCCACAATCACAAGGCGCCGGGTTCGCACCTCCTCGGAAATCGAAGCTCCCGATGCCTGAGCAATCAGAAGCCCGAAAATGACAACAACAAGGGAAACGAGCACACCGCGTCTTAATCTCACGTTTTCTCGTTCAAGTCGTTCGACGCGCGCCTCTAAACTCGTCACGACTGCACCTCCAGCATGGGAGCACAACTAGGCTGCTCGCAATGCGGGCGAGGTATACGCCACCTTTTGCGTTCCGGCAAAGAACTATTAATCGGAGCATAAAATACTAGGCTTTTCTCTTGGAATCTGGTATTGTCCGGTTCATGCGAATCAAGGATGCTCGTTCTTTGTCGCCGACGGCGC
>JAYTFO010000024.1:0-6697 GCA_043734305.1 Acidobacteriota bacterium
CCTTCGATTCGCTGCCGTTCCACACCGCTCTGGAATACTTGAAGGAACAAAAACCACGTGTCCTATACCTCTCGTTGGGAGAGACCGACGAGTGGGCCCACGGCGGCAATTATGCGGAGTACTTGCATTCGGCCCACCGAGTGGATGCTTATCTCAAAACTCTTTGGGACACCGTCCAATCGATGCCTCAGTACCGCGGTAAGACGACGCTCATCTTTTCCACCGACCACGGCCGTGGCGATGCGCCTTCCGAGTGGAAGAGCCACGGGGTAAAGATTCCCGATTCCAAATACATTTGGATGACGTTTCTAGGACCCGATACAAGGCCGCTCGGTGAGCGATCCAAGACCACGCCGGTGACGCAAAGCCAGATCGCTGCTACATTGGCCGCGTTGCTCGGGGAAGATTATGCCGGCGCGGTGGAGAAGGCCGGGAAGCCGTTGATGGATGTCCTGCGGTAAGGTTCTGATCGTCACAGGCGGCCGATGCCCGTTCGGAGGCTGAAGTGGTGGCTCTGTTCGGTGGACCATCGGAGGGGTCCTGCCACCGCGCTCGTGAACAACGCAGCCACGCTGGGGGTGGCCGACCGCCCGTGTCCGGCGGGCGATAGCGTTGGCTTACTATGGGTGACGTGAAACGAATCCTGGTTGCCGGCGCTTCCGGAGTACTCGGACGAGAAGTGGTGCGCGCCCTCCAGGATCGGGGGCATTGGACCAGGGCGCTCTGCCGGTCTTCCGCGCGAGCCGAAGGGCTGCCCGCCTCGGAAATTGTGATCGCCGACGCTCTCCATCCCTGCAGCCTCAAACACGTCGCGGACGGAGTGGATGTAGTGTTTTCCTGTCTGGGCCAGACCGTGAGTTCGGACCTGTCGATCCGGCGCCCCGGCTATCGTTCCGTGGATGTACCCGCGAACCGGAATCTCCTGTGCGCGGCAAAAGAAGCAGGGGTCCACCGTTTTGTATACGTCTCGGTCCTCCACGCCGGCCGCTTTCCGCACGTCGCCTATTTAGACGCCCACGCCCAGGTCGCCGCCGCCGTCAAGGCCAGCGGCCTGGTCTACGGAATCATCGAACCGACGGGGTTCTTCTCGCTTTTCAAAGTACTTCTGGAGATGGCTTCGAGCAATCGCGCGGTGGTGTTCGGGAGCGGAAATTCCAAATCGAATCCAATTGACGAGAACGACCTCGCCGGTATCTGCGCCGATGTGATCGAGGCGGAGGGTTCATCGGTTGTGGCGGTTGGAGGCCCGGTGGTCTATAGCCGGCGGCAGATGTTGGAGCTGGCCTTCGAAACGCTCGGCAAACCTGCCAGGATCCGCGAAGTGCCTCTATGGATCCCCGGCCTCATGAGCCGCCTGGCGCGCTGGCCCGCTCCCCGTGTCGCGGACCTGATGGGGTTCCTGCAAGCGCTGGGGGCCAACGATTTCGTAGCCCCTCCGCTCGGCAAGCGAACTCTCGAGGATCACCTTCGATCAATCGCCACTAGTGTCCTGAGTTAGAAATTCGCTCACAAGTCTTTGTGCCTTTCCCAGGATGAGGTCCGCGTCCGCCGTCCACACGAACGGCTTGGGATTCTGGTTATTGTGCTCCAGATACTCCCAATTAGCAATTGTCCTGCCAAATTCAGGGCGGCTTCCTTCAAAGGTCTCTATCCGAAGTGGCCCGGCGGTAACGATAACGTCGTACCCAGACCTTTTACGCCGGGTCACCCCGGATAGAGTCATAGCGTCTGTGTCGGGTAATGTCGGGTCCACCCTGCCTGCCGTTACGCAGGCGAGGGACACAACTTCCGGTTGGGCCGTGACACTGAAGTGAGGCCCTGTGCATGGAACCCGCTCACGCTTTCTGGGAGGGGTCGTGTTCCACCGTTCGTTCGTGGTCTCGTGCTTCTAGTCGTTCATTCTCTCTGGTGGAGATCATCGGGATGGTGAGAGCGGTGGAGCCGTTGCATCGAGTTTTGATTGACGTAGTTGGCGATCGCCTGGCCTACGCCGTCGCTGATCTCGTTTGTGCTCGGGTAGTGCATGCCACCCCAGACCCGGCCATTGTTACCGTCCGAGCGTGCCTGCGGGATGCTGGTGTACATGCGGCTCGGCTGACCGGCGGTCGTCATTGTAAAAGCCTGTTGTGGTCGGAAGTGACTGAGGAGAACGGTCGCAGCGGCACCGTTTTGGCCGGGGTGCCCGGCAGGATATTCCGGGTGTGACGGGGTGTTGATGAGGGGCAGCCAGGCCGGATCAGCAGCAGTATCCGGATTGGGGTCGGTGTCCGCCAGCGGGATTGAAGTCACCGGCCGCCAGGTCACATCGACCGGCATGGAGCCGTAGAACCGCTTGGCGCTCCAGATGGTAAACGCCGTGTCGGCCATCGCGATGTTCAGTACCGCCAGAAGCCGGTTGCTGGCAGAAACGGACAGATGGTTGGCGAGCGCAATCTGGTTCGCTGCCTGATTCCAATGGACGCTTGCGTTCCCTTCCCAGAACACAGCGAGCGCCGACTGGTCCTCAGTGCGCGTCGATCCGGTCCTGCGACCGAGCGCCTTGACGGCGTTGAAATCGGCCGTGTACGTCGGGTTCGTCAGACTCCGCGGTGGTCTCGGCTGAAACTGGGTATTGCTGACCAGGACGAACATATCCGTGAATGCCAGCCCCTGGGCGCTCATTGGTCCGAACGCCGGCGGCGTTGGCCGCCACTGGCCGACCGCAGTCCCTCCGGTGAACGGAGGGTAGCTCGCGCTGAAACCATCGGTCGCGCGCCGGTTGAGCACGGCGTGCGCTACACCGGTTCCCCAATCGATGCCGCGATCGATACGATTCGTGCATGAGCTCCGTCGTGCCGGCGGTTGGGCTCCGCGCTGGCAATGGTCGCTCAGGGCGGATAGGGAAGCCGCAAAGCTGGCATCCAGCTCCGGTTTTCGGGACGGGAACAGGCCCACTAACGCCGTGTGCGCGGCAGCGATGATCGCGGCTTGGCGCGACGCTCCGCTTGGGGCCCTGTCGCGAACAAGGATTGGTGTGTAGCGCCGTTCGATGCCGTTATAGGCGTCGAAGATCGCCGTATGAACGATCGCTCCGAGCCGCTGACTGGACGAGTTCGCCGTATTCGTCGCAATGAGCGTGTCGATGAAGACCTGATTCCACTCGAGGATGTGGTTGATGGGGGCAGACCTCACCGAAGACTCTTCCTCGCCTTCGGCGGGGGTGGTGAGGAGGCTCAATCCCATGACGATAACGAGCCCAGTTACTTTATACCAATTACGTTCCATAAAATTCTCCTTTAATGTGAAAGTTTCCTTACAAGCTGACGTTCCTTTCCGGGGCCAATCGCCGCCCACGCGGGCACCTCGCCGGCTTTCCGGTTTTCAAGGCTTTCCTGTCTCCCGCCTGAGTCGCGAGCCTGTGATACAATCGCCAATCAGTCGAAGGCGCGCCACGCAGGGAATACTAGCCGGGTCGCGGGTTACAAGTCCTCGCAAGCGACCTTCGTTTTTCTTCGGAATTGTTCCGGCCGGCTATGAGCGAGCAATTGCGAGTCTCGTACGAGTTCGAACCGTTCTTTTTGGATGCCGTCAAGCGACGCTTGTTGCGCAATGGCGAACCCGTGCCGCTGGCTCCAAAGGTCCTGGAGACGCTTCTTGTGCTCATCGACAATCGGGAGCGCGTGCTCACGAAGGACGAACTGCTCAAGCAGGTTTGGGGTGACACGATTGTGGAAGAGGGAGGGCTGACCAGGAACATCTCCATCTTGCGGAAAACTCTGGGAGAGAAGCCCGACGACCATCAGTTCGTCGTCACATTGCCCGCCCGCGGATATCAGTTCGTCGCGGAGGTCAGAGAAGTACGGGGGAATCGTGAGGAGCCGGAGGCGGCGCCCGTTCCGGCGCTTCCGGAAAGTGGCTTCAGGTTAAGAGGGCGTATTTCGGCGCGTAGGTGGTTGGTTTTTGGCGGACTGGCAGCCCTCGTCCTGCTGGGAAGCATTACGTACGCTCTGCGCCCGGTCCGAGCCACTAAGCCAGAGATCAGGTCGCTCGCGGTCCTGCCATTGGACAATCTGTCGGGTGATCCAATGCAGGAGTACTTCGCTGACGGAATGACTGAAGCGCTCATCGGCAATCTTGCCCGAATTAGCGCGCTGAGAGTCGTGTCGCGAACCTCGGTGATGCGCTTCAAAGGAGCGCGAACGTCTCTCTCGGAGATCGCGCGGGTGCTGAATGTCGATGCCGTGATTGAAGGCTCGGTGCAACGCACGGGTGATCGCGTAAAGATCAGCATCCAGTTCATTCATGCGCCGACCGATACGCACCTGTGGGCGCGGGAATACGAGCGCGAGCTGATGGACATTCTGAAGTTGCAGAGTGAGGTGGCGCGCTCGGTCGCCGAGGAGATCCGGATTCAGGTCACCGCGGAGGAGCGTGCCCGGATGGCCTCGGCGGGCACCGTCAACCCAGCCGCTTATCAAGAATATCTGCTCGGGCAGTACCACCTCTGGAAGCTGAACGACGAACACTTGGCGCGGGCGGTCGATCACTTCGAGCGGGCAACGCACCTCGATCCAGGGTATGCCGCCGCACATGCCGGGCTATCCCACGCCTGGTGGTGGCGAGGTGCTTGGGGTGCGAAATCCTTCAAGGAAGTGGAGGTTCCGTCACGTACTGCTGCGCGAAAGGCCTTGGAACTCGATCCGCGGCTCGCTGAAGCGCACGTGTCGATGGGCCGCATCAAGTACCTTGACTGGGACTGGACGGGCACCGAGAAAGACTTCGGCCGCGCCTTGGAAATTGATCCGAACAACCTGGATGCCCACTTCTTCTGTGCGATGTTATTCATGGCCCTGGGGCGCTTCCCTGAATCCATCACCCACATGCAGAGAGCTGAGCAATTGGATCCGCTCTCGTCGACCGTACAATCAGGCTTTGGCAGGGTTCTGTACCGCGCCCGCAGATTTGAAGACGCCATTTCCCACATGAACCGGGCCATCGAACTCGAGCCTCAGAGCCCTGGAGCATATTCCCGGCTTGCAGACGTATATGAGCAAATGGGCAGGTATACCGAAGCGCTTGCCCTGCACGAAAAGGTCCGCGCCATAGGGAACCACCCACCCGGACGCAGCCCTCGAGTGGCACGCATTTACGCTCGGATGGGCAAGCGTAAAGAAGCGAGGCAAATCCTCGCCACGTTGCGAAGGACCGGCGGGGACCAATTTTTAGCGGGATTGTACAATGCCAGTCTCGATTTAGCGGGATTGTACGCTGCCCTTGGCGATAAGGACGAAGCCTTCCGATTGCTGTTCAAGTATACTGAAGTCCGTGACGGTCTGGGCGTCTACGTGAAAGTCGATCCGCCACTCGACGTTCTTCATTCAGATCCACGGTGGCAGGTACTGCTCCGCCGCATGAAACTTCCCATAGACGCTGGGCATACAGGCGTTTCATACTAGACTAGTGTCCTGAGTCAGAAATTCGCTCACAAAGTCTTTGCACCTTTCCCAGGGTGAGTCCGCGTCTGCCGTCCACACGAACGGCTTGGGATTCTGGTTATTGTGCTCCAGATACTCCACGGTCGCTTTTTCGAGGCTTCTCACCCCGTCGAACGATCCCCTCCGAATGCACTTCTCGGTGATCGCCGCAAACCATCCCTCGATTTGGTTGATCCAGAAAGCGCCGGTGGGAGTGAAGTGCAGGTGATAGCGCGGGTGCCGGGCAAACCAGCGGATGACCTTAGGAGTTCTTGTGGGTTCCGTAGTTGTCCAATACCAAATGTACTTCCCCGTCGTGCGGGATCGTGGAGTCGATCAGGTCCAGGAACTTGAGAAATTCCTGATGGCGATGCCGTCGGTAGCACTGTCCGATCGCTTTGCCGGTGGCGATGTCCAAGGCGGCAAATAGCGATGTCGTTCCATTGCGCTCATAATCGTGCGTGCGCTGCTCTGGCAGCCCAGGGCGAAGAGGCAAGATGGGTTGGGTTCGGTCCAGCGCCTGCACCTGCGATTTTTCGTCCACACACAACACCATCGCGTGATCAGCCGGATTGACATACAGACCCACTACATCCCGAACTTTCTCCACGAAAAATGGATCGGTGGATATCTTAAAGGTCTCACTCCGGTGCGGCTGCAGGCCGAAAGCGTTCCAGACGCGTACGACCGCGCTTTGCGACAACCCAACCTGGCTGACCAATGAACGGGTGCGCCAATGGGTAGCCGCCGCGGGAAGGCTCTCCAAAGTTCGCGTCACCGCTTCTTCCACTTTCGCGCCGGTAATCTTGCGCGGAGCGCCGGGCCGCGATTCGCCGCCCAAGCCATCCAGACCACGGCCGTGAAAGCGTTCCCGCCATTTGCCGACGGTGGCCCCGCTGATACCAAGCCGGCGTGCGATCTCGTGGTTGGGCGAACCCTCGGCAGCTTGCAGGACGATCTTGGAGCGCATCGCCAAGCGTTGAGCGGTCTTCGGCCTGCACGCCAACATCTGGAGCTTTTCTCTGTCAGCCGCTTCCACCGTCAGAGGTTTCTTGGGTCGGCCGGTTCGCATAACACACCTCCCGCACAGGTCCAGACCAGTATGCGGCAAGCCGTCTACTTATTTAAGTAATTTCTGACTCAGGACACTAGTGCGTCATCGAATAAACAACGTAGTTGATCCCATAGCGGTAGGCGAGCGTAGTCATCTCCGCGGGATAGTAAGGCACATCGGCGAACTCCCA
>JAYTFO010000025.1:0-3894 GCA_043734305.1 Acidobacteriota bacterium
TATGCGCTCATCCTGGCCACGTTCTGCTATCTCTATATCTGGTTCTTTGCTGTAAGTGGGTCGAAGCCGAACAGCGAGCGCTACGGCAAGGCGTAAGGAGTTCGTGCTGAAAGTCTCGCCGACAAGAGTGCGAACCAATACTTCAGAACTGTCATCCCGGAGCGAGGGATCTGCATTCTGCCGGCGAACTACAGATTCCTCGCTTCGCTCGGGATGACAGAAATTGAAAAAAAGGTCGTTTCATCGGGTCCAGGGTAAGTCATGAACGAAGAATGTATCGTCGGCATCGATATTGGCGGAACCAAGATTGCGGCGGGAATCGTCAATCTCGATGGCACTGTTCTCGCTCGAGACCGTTCTTTTATGGTCGCGCGTGGCAGTGCCGTGGAGGGTCTGGCGGCGGTGGAGAATGCCATCCAATCTGTCCTGGCTCAGAAAGCGCCTCATCAGAAACTGCAGGGCATCGGCATCTGTTCTCCCGGCCCGCTGGATCCGAAAACCGGAGTCGTCATTAGTCCTCCCAATCTGCCGTGCTGGCGAAATTTTCCATTGGCGGAGAGCATTCGCAATAAGTATCGCGTCCCTGTACAGGTCGAGAACGATGCGAACGCGGCGGCGCTGGCGGAGGTGAAATGGGGTGCGGGGCGCGGCTTTCGCAACGTTTTTTACTTATGTCTGGGAACCGGGATCGGTACCGGCATCGTCTTCGACGGCGTGATCTATCACGGCCGCACCGGCACGGCCGGAGAAGGCGGTCACATGGGTATCGATATCAATGGGCCGCTCTGTGGATGCGGTAAACGCGGTTGCATTGAAGTTCTTGCCTCCGGTCCCGCCATTGCGCGTCGTGCGCAAAGAAAATTAGCGGAGGGAGCTTCATCCAAATTGCGTGATCTGGCGGGTGGCAATCCTGAGTCGGTGACCGGCGAAATGGTGGGCAAGGCCTGCGCGGAGGGCGATCTGGTTGCCCAGGCCGTCGTCGGCGAGACGCTGGATGTGCTCGCATATTGGTTGGGAAACGTGATTGACCTGCTGGAACCGGACGTGATCGTAATGGGGGGAGGAGTGTCCACAATGCTGGCTCCATATCTTGACGAGTTGCGGCTGCGCTGGAAAGGTGCGTGCATTAATCCCTGGCCCGACAAAATTCCAGTTGTGTTAGCTCGCTATGGAGAAGAAGCCGGCGTCGCCGGGGCCGCAGCCTTGATGACTCTCTCTCCGCTTGTGAGCGCTCTCTAACTGCATAGGTCCGAGATGCTATCCGCTCAATTACCTGGAAGTGCAATCGCAACCGCGGGCTTCATTCTCGCGGGAGGGAAGAGTTCCCGCCTGGGCGCCGACAAGGCGTTTCTCGAATTCGACGGATGTACTCTGCTGGATCGCGCGCTTGATGTGATGCGCGATGCTTGCGATGAAGTGGCGATCGTGGGTGATCCGGAAAAGTTCGCGAGCTATGGAGCGGTGGTCACGGACCTACATCAGAGCTGTGGACCGCTCGGTGGAATTCATGCCGCGCTGCTCCAGTCCTCTGCCGAACTGAATCTTGTGATGGCCGTGGATATGCCCTTTGTGTCCGTCGAACTGCTTGCGTTTCTTCTGGCGACGGCGACTGCGTCGGATGCCATCGTCGCCGTGCCCCGCACGGCAATGGGATTTCAGCCTCTGTGCGCCGTGTATCGCCGAGCGTTTGCGGCCGCGGCCGACGAAGCTCTTCGGGCAGGGAAGTACAAGATCGACGCGGTGTTCTCGCATATTCCTGTCCGCGTGATTGACGAAGATGAATTGGCGCGCGAAGGATTTCCGGAGCGCATATTCTTCAACATAAATACGCCCCACGATCTGCGGGCAGCCCGGGAAAAGAGGTAGAGCCGCGTCCAGTCGCGCCTCTGCACCTGGTGCAGCGGCCGTTCCTGAAGCGCGTCTTTGCCCGAGGCTCTTCCAGACGGTACACTTCCATCATGAATACACCACCGCAACCAAACGTAAAGTTTTCAAACACTCCCGAATACCGCGAGGCCTATGCCAACAGCGTGCAGATTCGGGTTAACGTATGGGATTTTTTCCTCGTTTTCGGGACCATGCAACAGAGTTCAGAAACGCAGGTGGAATTGCGAAATTTTCAGGGAGTCTATCTGAGCCCCCAGCAGGCCAAGGCACTGATGGCGCTCTTGCAGCAAAACGTCGCCAACTACGAAGCTGCCTTTGGTCAGATTCAGCTGGATCCGCGCGCGCCCGGCGGACCCGTCCACTGATGAGGACGAGGACTCGTTCCGGCCAAGCGCGAGGATGGCCGACCCCGTCGGCCTGGGCACAGCAGTTGCTTCTGTTTGCGTTATTTTTTGCGGGGCTCATGCTGTTGCACGCGCCGCTGCTGCGCCTCCCGTATTTTTGGGACGAGGCCGGATACTACGTCCCGGCGGCGCGCGATCTGTATTTGACTGGCACGCTCATCCCGCACTCCACTCCTTCCAATGCGCATCCTCCTCTGGTAATGGCATGGCTGGCGCTGGCGTGGCGCGTTGCCGGATTTTCTTCACTCGTAACGCGGACGGCAATGCTCGCCGTGGCCGCGTTCTCGTTGCTTGGACTTTTTCGATTAGCGCGTGTGGCGGCGAATCTTCCGGTGGCGTGGGCGACGATTACTCTCACTGCGCTCTATCCCGTCTTCTTCACGCAGAGTTCGCTCGCGCACGTCGATCTCGCCGCCGCCGGCTTCACGTTCTGGGGACTGCTCGCGTATGTCGAGGACCGTCCGTGGAAACTGGCGTTGTGGTTTTCGCTGGCGGCTCTAGCGAAGGAGACTGCGATCCTTGCGCCGATGGCTTTGCTTGGGTGGGAAGTCTGTGCGCGCTTCGTACGCCCGCGCGGGGAAGAGTGTTTCCCGCCCGCTGGACGCCGGTCGCACTTACTCTTCCTGTTTGTGCCTGTGCTTCCGTTGGCCGGCTGGTTTGCGTTTCACTATGCGAAGACCGGCTTTCTGTTCGGCAATCCGGAGTTCCTTCGCTACAACGTCACAGCGACGCTTGACCCTTTGCGAATCCCGTTGGCGTTCGCCCTGCGGATCTGGCAAGGGTTCGGATATTTCGGGTTGTATCTGCTCACGGTTGGCGCTGTGCTCGCCATGCGCCGCCCACCGCTTGCCGCTCACGGAGATGCTCGTCCACGAATTGCAATCTGGATGCAGACGGCATTGCTGGCCGTGCTGGTGGCGTACCTCGCATTCATGTCGGTAGTGGGTGGCGCAGTGCTCGCTCGATACATGCTGCCGGTTGTGCCTCTGGTGATCTTGGTGATGGTTTCGACCGTCTGGCGGCGCGTGCGCTACTGGCGGCTGGTGTTGGCGTTGGTTGGGATCGCTTTTGTGGCCGGCCTGTTTACCAATCCACCCTATGGATTTGCCATCGAAGACAACCTTGCCTATCGCGATTACGTAACGATGCATGCGGAGGCAAGTCGCTTTCTGGCATTGCGTTATCCGCGTGCGCGCGTGTTGACGGCCTGGCCGGCGTCGGATGAACTCTCGCGGCCATGGTTAGGCTACGTGTCTCGGCCATTTCCAGTGCTGCGGATTGAGGACTTCACTCCCGGACAAGTTGCCATAGCCGCGGCTGCCAGCAACCAGTTCGATGTCGCTCTGGTGTTTTCGACGAAGTACCAGCCCGCGCGTCCACTGCTTGAGGACTGGCTGCCGTGGCAGATGGTAAAAGAAAAATATTTCGGCTACCATCGCGACCTCGCGCCGGAAGAGATCGCTGCGCAACTGAGCGGCAAAGTTGTGTTCCAGAAGAATAGTGACGGACAGTGGGTTGCGGTGATCGCGTGTAGCGCCGGCGTCCCGCCGGCTTTCGCGTTACCCGGCCATTAGATGACACGAATGCGTCTTCACCACCAGCC
>JAYTFO010000026.1:0-18565 GCA_043734305.1 Acidobacteriota bacterium
GTTTATCGATCAACTGTGGAACCGGAATGTTCGCGAAATCGGGATCGCCCAGAAACTCCGCGCGGTCGTAGAAAGCCCGGCGAAACGCTTCCACCGTCAGGTGGATCGATTGCGCGGAACGGTTGCCAAGTTTAGCGAGATCGTAGCCTTCCAGAATATTCAAGATCTCAACCAACGCCGTTCCGCCCGACGAAGGCGGCGGCGCGCTGATGATGTCGTAGCCGCGATAAGTACCACGAATCGCCTCACGCTCCTTCACTTCATACTGCGCAAGATCGGCGGCAGTGATGAGCCCGCCGCCTTTCGCAATCGCTGCTGCCAGTTCGCGCGCCAACGCCCCGTGATAGAAGTCGTCGGGATTCTTTGCGATCCGCTCCAGCGTGCGCGCCAGTTCCGGCTGTTTCAGGATTTCTCCGGCCTGAAAGTACTTACCGTCGCGCTGAAAAATACGTTTCGACGCCGGGAACTTCGCCAGGTCATCATCTTTCAAGTCCTCGGCGTCTTCCCATGCGAGCGCGAAACCGTCCCGCGCGAGGTGAATTGCTCGAGCCATGACTTTTTCGAGCGTGAGCTTCCCGTATTTCTTCTCCGCGTAGACCAGGCCCGCGACCGATCCCGGGACGCCGATCGCTTTGTATCCGACCAGGCTCGCGCTCTCGATCACATTGCCCTGCGCGTCGAGATACATATTCTCAGTGGCGGCGGCCGGCGCTTTCTCGCGGAAGTCGATGAAGTGAACTTCGCCGTTGGCTTTGCGCAACAGCAGAAATCCGCCTCCGCCCAAATTCCCAGCCTGCGGATAAACCACTGCGAGCGCGAAACCCGTGGCCACGGCGGCATCCACGGCATTGCCGCCGGCTTGCATCATCTCAACCCCGGCGTGTGACGCCAGTTCGTGCACGCTCGCAACCATCGCGTGCGGAGCATGAACCGGACGCAGCGGCGCGGCTGCCACCCGGGTCGCGAACCCAGCCAGCAGGAAAAGTATCAGCAGCTTGTGTTGAATACGCATCGGGTGGAGTGAACCTAAGAGGCTAGCCCACCGAGATTGCCAGAGTCAAACGGGGGAGGCGGGGCAAGCCCCGTCTCTACACGGTGTTTATTTCGAGCTGCTGGCGGCCATTTTCTTAATCATGGCGAGTACTAACTTGCGGTCACTGTCGTTCAGGCTGACAGAGTAGCGGCGAATCTGGCTGAGGAATCGAACTTCGTCGTCGGAGAGCTTCGGCAGGCCCTTGTGCCCATTAGAGCTGCCTTCGGCAAAAAATTGCGAGAGCGCCAGATCCATCGCACCCGCGATTTTCGCCAGCGTGTCGAGCGAGGGAATAGTGTGTCCATTCTCCACGCGCGAGAGATAGCAGCGCAAAAGGCCCGTGCGCTTCTCGATGTCGCCCTGCGACATGCCCTTCTGAAGCCGGTAATTGCGGATGGTTTCGCCAATATTCATAGGAAGCGCAACCGATAGGTCGCGTAAAGATTGCTGAATAGTAAACATAGGAGTGGAGTCTGGCAAGTGGAAATTCCAGGTCCCGATATGCTGCATGTCCTGAGCGGCTTGCGGCCCCTCGTAAGCGCACAGTGGTAGAGACGCGGCTTGCCGCGTCTCCCACTGCAACGATCAAGACGCCGGCGGAGGCGGTGGCTGTTTGATCAGAGTTGCCTTGCTGTACGCCACGCGAAATCCCAGTCGCTCCGCATTGCGCATGGACGTGGTGCCTCCCAACGTGATGATCACGGCATACTCGCATCCCGCATCGGCGGCGACCTGCATCCGCCGCTCCAGGATCGCTGTCTGCAAGCCTCGTCCGCGATATTCGTTGAGCGTTCCTGCTCCGTACAAGCCGACGATCTTATGCTCCGGGATAATGAGCCCTGCTCCCGTCGCGACAAGCTGTCCCTCAATCTCCGCAACAAACGTCAGGCTTCCGGGAAAGGCGAACAGGGGGGACATCATCTGGTCGAAGCCCTCCGGTTCACCACCGTTTGGAAAGAAACTTCGCCGGACAATGCTGCTGAAAACCGGCGCTTCCTCCGGCTTTCCGGCGCGAATCGTGAACCCGTCTTGCACGGGAAACTTCTCCGCCGGATCCAATTTTCGAACCAGCACGTTGTTGAGTTCCTCGATCCCATAACCACGCTCCCTGGTGATTTCCAGCAAGCTTGGGTCGCTCAGCGGACAGTAGTCCACCTTCGCAGGCGCTTTGCGAGAAAAGTAAAAGCCTTCGAGGCGGTCCATGTCAGCCGCATTGACGGGCGCGGTGAAGCCCATGCCTACGGCGCGTCCGATGGGCGATCCCAGTCCCGCAAAAATCATGTGCCCGCCCGCGATTGCTTCCACTGCGGCCACAGTATTTGGTTGATTCTTCAGACACCATGCAGCATGGTGCACCTGCGGCATCTCCTCCGCAGACTCCAACCGGCGTGCCAATGCCCGATCCACGAATTGCATTTGGATGATCCTTTCTGTTGTTGAACGGGAGGGTCGAGGCGAACGGGTAAACCTAGGGCGCGAGCTTCGCCAGAACAACAGAGGCCGAGTTAAAGGACGGCGGTCATAGGCAGGAAAATAGGATACGACAAATCGCAGCGAAACTCATCTGATAAATGGTTCAGACTTGGTCCGAACCAGTAGTTGTTACTCGTGAAAGGGCAGCGTTTCGGCAAGCCCTAACCCATAACAACAACGCCGGACTGCGCGTGTGCCTCGTCGAATCTGAGAGCTGACGGCTGATGGCCGTGAGCATTAAGAGCTAAGAGCTTAAAAGCTTCCCTCACACCTGATCCCGCGCCTCGCCCAGCACCACGCTCACATCCATTTTTTTCTTGTTCCGAAAAATGGTGACATTGATGGTGTCCCCGGCGCGATGGTTGTTCATCACCTGGGCCAGGTCTTGCTGGCTCTCAACTCTTTTTCCATCCACGGCGACGACCAGGTCTCCACCAATCATGATCGGGGTATTGCCCAGGTAGGCGCGCTCGGTCCCGCCGCGCAGGCCCGCACGGTCGGCGGCGCCGCCCGGGACGGCTTGCACGATCAGCAATCCGTAGTCCGCGGCCAGATTCATCTCCGTCGCCAGTTCTCCGCCGATGGGAATCGTGCGCACACCCAACGCCGGACGCCGCACACGGCCGATCGTCACCAGATCGTTCAAGACGGCCTTAGCGGTGTTAATCGGAATCGCGAACCCGATACCGGCGCTCTGTCCCACGCTTGACGCGATCATCGTATTAATGCCGATCACTTCGCCGTGCCAGTTCAGCAGCGGCCCGCCGGAGTTGCCCGGGTTGATGGCCGCGTCGGTCTGAATCGCTTCTTCGATCACCATGCCATCCGGTTCCTGCACTTGCCGGATCGAGCTAACGATCCCGCGCGTGAGCGTGCCCGCGAGCCCGAACGGGTTGCCGATGGCATAAACTTTTTGGCCGACCTGAAGATTTGTCGAATCCCCCAACGTCATCGGCAGCAGGCCGGTCGCCTTGATCTGAACAATGGCCAGGTCATGCGACCGATCGGTGCCGACGATGGTCGCCTTGTATTTCTTCCGGTTGCTGAGCGTGACCTCCACCTGCCGCGCGTCGGCAATCACGTGGTAGTTAGTGATGATGTGGCCTTCTTTGTCGATGATGAAACCCGTCCCCTGCCCTTCCTGCGGCACCAGCCCATAGAAAAAATCGTAGGTCATCACGCGTGACGTAATGTTGACGACCGAGCCGATGTTCTTCCGGTAAACGCTGATATTGTTCTGCTCTTCCGCGTCCAGCGGATCGCTGCCGCTCGCCGCCTCGGTAATCTCGACCGTCGCCGGATGGCTCACCCAGTTGGCAGGATGCAACCGGTTGCTGCGGTAGGTGGTGAAATAGAAAAACGCTCCTGCAATCAGGACGGCAAAAATAAGCGGACGTCCAACTCTCATGATGGCAACTCCCGAAAACGTCGGAATTAGATTCTAGCGAAAATCGGCGGAACAAGTAGCGCGGAAAGTAGCGCCTCGGTGCTCCAGGTTGCGTGTCTGCGACGTTTTCCTCTGTGACCTCAGTGTTCTCTGTGGTAATCGCCTTTTTTTCACCACAGAGGTCACCGAGGAACTCAAAAGCCGGGACACTCGATCAAAGTGTTAACGAATCATGTCTGATTTGTGTTGTGTGGTTTGCCCCAGCCACCGCCACCGGGCGACTCCACTCGAACCCTCTCTCCAGAACGCAGCCGGACGCTGGTCTTGCCTACCAATTCTTCCTGCGACCCGTCCTGGCGGACGACCGTCGTTCGTCCGGGCGCGCCATCGCTTCCTCCAGACAGGCCGTAGGGGCCGCACGAGCGCCGGTCCGCCAGCAACGTGAGCTGCGCATCGGTCAGCACTTCGATTTCTCGGACGATCCCATCGCCTCCCGTGTACAGCCCGCCCCCACCGCTTCCCGGACGAAAAGAATATCGCCGCAGCCGCACCGGGTAGGCATATTCAAGCGCCTCGGCAGGAGTATTCAAAGAATTCGTCATGTGAGTATGTACGCCGGAAACGCCGGCTTTCGTTGGACGCGCGCCCATGCCGCCGGCGATCGTCTCGTAGTAGGCAAACGGTTCGCCCGTGCGCGGATCGACTCCCCCGATGGTCAGATTGTTCATCGTGCCGGACGCGGCTGCCGGGATGCGATCCGGAATCGCCTGGGCCAGCGCTTTCAACAGCACATCGACAATGCGTTGCGAAGTCTCCACGTTGCCGCCTGCCACCGCTGCCGGAAGTTTCGCATTCACAACCGTCCCCGCTGGCGCGATAACCTCAATCGGTCGCATCAGCCCCGCCGTAGCCGGCACGTCTTCGCGCAGTAGGCATCGAAAAACGTAAAAGCAGGCGGAGACAGTAATCGCTTCCACCGCATTGATCGCACCTTGCACCTGCGGGTCGGAGCCGGTGAAGTCGATAGTGATCGCCGTTGCTTGCTTGCGTCCGTGAACGCGAAGCGCGACAGCGATCCGCACCGGCCTATCCTCCACACCGTCATCGTCGAGGAAGTCCTCCGCCGAATACGTGCCCGGCGGGATCGTGCCCAGAAAGCTGCGCATCATTTCTTCGGAGTAGTCGAGTAACTCGCTGGCCGCTCGTTGCGTGCGCGCCAACCCGTACCGCCGACAGATTTCGCCCAGCCGTCGTGCACCCGTCTGGCAAGCGGCGATTTGCGCGCCCAAGTCGCCTTCGCGTTCCTCTGGTGTTCGAACATTGTTCAGCAGCAGCGCCAGCACATCGGCAACGATCTCTCCTCCCCGCATGATCTTCACCGGAGGAATGCGAAATCCTTCCTGATAAATCTCGCGGCACGGCCCCATCGATCCCGGAAAAGTTCCGCCCACATCCGCATGATGCGCCCGCGAAGCCACGTAGAAATCCGGACTGCCGGTGTGGAGCGGGCGCCCCCGCCCGCTGCTCTTGACCTTGCCTTTGATCTTGTTCTTGATCTGATCCACATACACCGGCATCACCAAAGTGATATCTGGAAGATGAGTCCCCCCGCGAAACGGATCGTTCAGCATCACGATGTCGCCGGGTTCAAGCACGCCATGCCCAACTGCCGCCGCGACCGACATCGGCATCGACCCCAGATGCACCGGCATGTGATCGCCCATGGCAATCACACGTCCCGAAGAATCGAACACCGCGCAGGAGTAGTCGCGGCGCTCTTTGATATTCGGAGAAAACGAAGTACGACGCAGTGCCGCCCCCATCTCCTCAGCAATCGAATGATAGAGATTCCTGAAAACTTCGAGCTCGATGGGATCGCGCATGAAGGATAGAGTTTACGTCAGGTAAGGTCAGAGGTGAAAACAAGGTCAGAGGTGAGAGAGGTCAGATTGCAGAGGTTAAACCCGTCACTCGGCAGCACGGGGGTTCGGTTTTCACCTCTGCAATCTGACCTCTCACCTCTGACCTTGCTCTGACCTCCGCCGGTGCTACACTTTCCTAATCATGTCCGAGCGACGTTCACGAGTCTGGCTTTGGCTCCTTTTCGGAGGCGGAGCATTCCTCCTCTTCGTAGGAGCTGTGTTCACGCTGGTGTACCTGAGTTTCAGCGGCAGCAACGAAGAATCGTTTAACGGCTTCGGGGACAAGATTGGGGTGGTCGACCTGCAAGGCGTCATCCTGTCGCCCAAGCAGGTCGTTTCCCAGCTCAAGAAGTTCGCCGAAGACGATTCCATCAAAGCCATCATCCTCCACGTCAATTCTCCCGGCGGAGGAGTCGCAGCCTCGGAAGAAATTTACTGCGAAGTAAAGCGTATTCGCGACTCGAAGAAAAAACGCATCGTCGCCTCGATTGAGACGGTGGGCGCGAGCGGCGCTTACTACATAGCCTCCGCCAGTGACAAGATTTATGCCGACAAGGGAAGTATTGTCGGCTCCATCGGCGTGATCGCAAATTGGGTGAACTATGCCGAGCTACTGCAGTGGGCGAAACTGAAAAGCATCACCATGAAAGCCGGGGAGTTCAAGGACACCGGCAATCCCGCCCGCGAAATGACGCCCGCCGAGAAGGAATACATGCAAGCCCTGATCGACAACATGCACACCCAGTTCATCCAGGCCGTGGCCGAGGGCCGGAAGATGAAAGAATCCGATATCCGCTTGATTGCAAACGGCAAAGTGTGGACGGGTGAGCAGGCTTTCCCCATGAAACTAGTCGACCAGATCGCCGATTTCGAAGATGTGGTAAAAGATACCGCCAAATCCGTCGGGATCAAGGGAGAGCCGTCGCTGGTTTGGCCGCCCAAGCCGAAGCGCTCCGGCCTCGACCTGATGTTTGGGGACGTTTCCGACTACCTGCCCACCCGCGAAAAGCTCCTGGAGCAGGAAGTGGGCTTTTACTACCTGTGGAAATAGGGTATTTCTCTCTCCACTTGCGCAGAACCCCTGAAATTTGAGAAGGTTATAGGCAATACAGCCCTCGAGGACAGGGGGCACTATAGCCCGGGCAGGGGAACCCTACCCCAAGGGAGCTAGAAATTATGACAAAAGCGGACCTGATCGAAGAAGTGTCCCGGCTGGCGGAACTGACGCGCAAAGACAGCGAAGTGATTGTAGAGACGATCTTTGACAGCATCGTGCGATCGTTGCGCGTGGGCGACAAGATCGAGATTCGCGGATTCGGCAGCTTTCGTACCCGGCAGCGCAAGCCACGTGTGGGGCGCAATCCGAAAACCGGTGAGCGCGTGGAAGTTCCGGCCAAAAAAATTCCATTCTTCAAGCCCAGCAAGGAACTGAAGGATCTGGTCAACCACAGCGCGCTTAGCGCGGCCGCCGGTACCGCTGCTCCCGCGGCACTGCCTCCCACTCAATAGATTCAAATGGGACAGCCGTACTTCAATCCAAAGCTTTTTCAGTTTCTGGAACAGTTGCGCCGCAACAACCGGCGTGCCTGGTTTTTGAAACACAAGCCGGAATTCGAAGAGTTCGCCCGCCAACCCAGCCTACGCTTCATCGCCGACCTGCAACTCCGGATGCGCGAGGTCAGCACGTGGCTGGTGGCGAACCCCAAACCCAACGGTGGATCGCTGTTTCGTATTTATCGCGACGTTCGTTTCTCCAAAGACAAGAAACCCTACAAGACGCACATCGGCATGAATTTCCGGCACGCGTCCACGAGTGAAACCGTGCACTGCCCCTGCCTGTACCTGCACCTGGAACCGCAGGGATGCTTTCTGGCTGGCGGCATTTGGCAACCCGAGCCGCGAGCGCTGGCGAGAATCCGCGACGCCGTCGCCTGGAAGCCCAAAGATTGGCAAACCGCCAAGCGCGGACTCGAGTTAGGCGGCGATACTCTGATCCGTCCGCCGCGCGGCTACTGCGCCGACCATCCGCTCATTGAAGATCTGAAACGAAAAGATTTCATCGCCAGCATCGACTTGTCGCAAGCGCAAGTCTGCAGCGGAAAATTCCTGGAAGACTTTCTGCGCGCCTCGCGCAAGTTGAAACCCCTCATGCAATTTGTTTCGGAAGCAGTGAAGCTGCGATTCTAGCGACCCGGAAGAACACTCGATTTGGGTGGCGCAGCGGTTCACCGCTGCGAGAGGACTTGTTTTAACCGCGGCTTTAGCCACTGCGGTAGCACTGTTCGTTTGGGAACGACTTTTTCCGCACACTTTTCTAGCCGTCCCGCTCAGCGTGATCCCGCCCGCGCCCGCAGCGACCGTTCCTGTAGCGCTTCGATTTCCGGGATCGACTGGCACGGAGTGAAGGTGCGGTCCGGAGGCTGCACGCCGGTTTCGATCGACTTCTTCATCAACTCCATCGCGTGGCCCGCGTTCGCCGGAATATGAACCGTAGCCGCCAACATTCCGCGCCGTACCCATTCCTGACCCGTTTTCGGAAGCCCGTCGCAGCCCAGAAAAGGTGTCTTTTCCCACAGCTCGCGCTGTTTCGCGAAGCACTCTTCGAAAGCTTTTCTGGCTCCGATCGCCATGGAGTCGTCCTGCGCGCAGACCGCTACGATCTGGTTGTCGCGCGAGGTGCTCAGACGCAGCCACGAACTCACTGCTTTGTAGGCGCTCGCCTCAGTCCAGTGCGCTTTCAGAACCCGCAGTTGGATGGTTCCGAGTTTCGCTTCCGATGTACCAGACAGCCGTTGTTGCGCGGCCGAGCTTTCGCTCGGACCCTGGATGTAGAGCACCAGTCCGCCGCCCGGCGCTAAGGCCGTGAGTTGCCGTCCCTGGATACGTCCGATTTCCTCGTGGTCCGAAGTAATCGCGAACACCGGGACGTGAAACTCCCGCCGCAAGCCGGCCATGTAATCGGCATCGCGATTCAACACCACCCAGCCCATCCCCGCCGCAGCGGCGGCACGCGCAACCTGAGGAAGCGCGGTGGACCCAGCCGGTTCAAACAGAATCGCGTCCGGACGCGGGTTGGTCGACGACTGGATCCGATTCAACAACTGCTGACTCTGCACGATCCCGTCATTTTTTGCATACACGATCTCAAGCTCAACCCCAAGCTTGAGCGCCGCCTGCCTGGCTGCGGACGCCTGTTCGATCTGGTAGTCGTTATCGTCGTTAGTCAGCGACAGCAGAAAACGCGCTTTCTTCATTCCGAGCACCTTTAAGTAGCCATGGTAGCCCGAGGTCACCTGTTCGCGCCTGTAACTCAAGTAACTGAAGGTTTAAGAGTCGCGCCGGCGTCCCGCCGGCTGTCCCTTCGACGAGCTCAGGGCAGGCCGTGGGGGCGTCCTCGCCCCCACATGCAACGGCGAGGCGCTGGCGCTACACACTGGAGATCGGCGCATCCCCACAATCCCAAGCGTCGCCAGCGCCCCTGAAGTTCATGCGACAATATAGCCGCCGGGCCCGTAGCTCAACGGTTAGAGCAGCAGACTCATAATCTGTTGGTTCTAGGTTCAAATCCTAGCGGGCCCACCAACCTTGGTTAAACTGACAAGATCAAGAGACGGTGCCGTGGACGACCGTCACGGCAGTTTGTGTGACACACAATACAAGCACATATACTGTATTCATGAGGGTCACCTTGTCGATTGATGAGCACTTGGTCGCACGCGCCCGCAAGAAGGCGGACGCCCTCGGCAAGAGCCTCAATCAGCTGATCCGCGACTACCTGCAAAGACTGGCCGGCGGCGACGATCCCGAGCGGAGCATCGAGGAATTCAATCGTCTCTCCGGTCGCGGACACGCCCGCGGCTGGCGTTTCAATCGGAACCAAATTCATGGGCGCTCGTAGCTTCTAGTCGTAAACCCGTTTCTGCCGTAGCATCCCGTGGACAGTTCTGAAGTTTTTGTTCACACGATTTGCTCGTCCCGCGCAATCACCCTGAGCGCCCCGCGCGCCACCCCAACCTCCACCGGCGTCTCGCACACATACTCGCCGTCCGCATAAATTTCCACGGGCGATGGCGACTCCACTCGAATGCACTCCGTCTGCGTATATTCGACTTCTTCGATTGCCAGATGCCCGCCGGAGTAAACGGACCGAAACAGGCCGAGCAGCCGCAGCGGGTTCAGCGGATTGACCAGGCACACGTCCAGTTTGCCGTCGTCCATTTTCGCGCGCGGGGCAATCTGCATGCCGCCTCCGTAGAACGGAGTATTGGCGAAAGCCGCGAGCAGCACCGGTTTCGATATCTCGCCAACCATTGGCCCGTCGAGAATATTGAGTCGAATAGAGATCGGCGAAAACTGGAAGATGGTTGGGATGACGCCGAGGACGTATCCTCCGTGGCCGCGCAGCCAGCGCGGCATGCGGTTCGCCTTGCGTGCGACGGCAGTGTCGATCCCACATCCGGCAACGCAGGAAAAATAGTGCTTTGAATTTCCGCCGCCGTTCTCGGTGATCGTCCCCAGATCAATGGCGCGAACGTTGCCCGATCCCGATTCAAAATCCCGCCAAGAGTTGATCGAGTCTTGAACGCTTCGCAAGTTCAGTGCTCGCGCAAAATCATTTCCACTGCCCGCCGGGACCACCAGCACCGGAAGCCCAAGCCGCACCAGCGCGGGTAGATGGCGATGAATGGTGCCGTCCCCGCCGAAGATGAGAATGGCGTCCGCGTTGGAAGAAGATGCAGGGACGCCCTCAATCCACTCCGTAGTGGACCCGTCGCGGAACAAGCGCAAGTTCGCCGGTGAAGTCCCCAGCCCGAAAATTACAGCAGCGCGCATGCGTTCAGCATTAGACCACGGCCTGTGTAGCGCCGGCGTCCCGCCGGCTGTCGTGGCAGCGTCCTTGCCGCCAGGCCAAGGCGAACTTCATAGTCCACAAAAAGCGGCGTTTCGCTCGCCGCGCCGAGGGCGAGACGCCCTCGGGACAGCCGGCAAGATGCCGGCGCTACGAAAAGCTGCTACTTCAGACACTTCTCCATAAACTCCACCAGATCTTTTTTCATTTTGGTGTGCTCCGCTCGATCGATGTAGACCATGTGCCCGGCTTCGTACGTTGCATAGGACACACTCTGGCGATACTTCGCGTCCAGATTCAAGTGGTCCATGGTCCAGTCCGCGGCGGCAAACGGAGTAGCCAAATCGTAGTGACCTTCCATGACCAGAATCTTCAGATAAGGATTCTTGATCATCGCCGATCGCAATCCGCCCGCGGTGCTGGGGAAGCCTTCGACCGCGTTGCCCCACTCCCATTTCTGGAATGCGCTATCGCCAAACGCGAACACCTTGTACGGCATGTCCGTCTTGTAGCCGAGTTCCGTGCGCAAGTAGTTGTTGAACGCCGACGTATACGGCGGCAGGATCGCCGCGCTCGTAGGATCGTAGTTCGGGCCGTCTTCCGGGTCCGGACTGGTGAATCTCCCATCCAGTCGGCCGACTAACAGCTTCTGGTCGAGCAGCAATTCATGCGTGAACGTGGGCACATTAATGCGCAGGTTATTATTCTCGACCACCTCCGCACGCAATCCCGTGTAGCGCGCCAGTTGCTCCACGATCTTGCGGCGCTCTTCCGGAGTCATGGCGTCGCCTTTGCCGAGCGCCAGCAGATAATCGTTCGTGGCCCAGCGGACAACCTCCTGCCGCGTCTTCGCCAGGTCCTGCATCAGATCGCCCGGCAGCTTGTGATGGTATCCGGCGATCACGTTGAACGTAGGCAACAGCAGCGCGTAGGGAAGATCGTTCGACTTATTCCATTCGAGCGTCTGAAAATCCACCGCCATCGAGAGCAGCGTCACACCATTGAACGAGATCCCGTGATCGGCCAGATAACCGGCAATGCCCGCCGCGCGCGTGGTCCCATAACTTTCGCCGAGCAGGAATAGCGGCGAAGTCCAGCGATCGTAGCGCGAGATGTACAGCCGGATAAATTCTCCGAAAGCCTGCACGTCGCCGCGCACGCCCAGAAATTTCTTGGTAAGTTCGGCGGTGGCGGCGCGCGAGTAACCCGTCGCCATCGCATCGACCATCACGATATCGCTGCGGTCGAGCAAGGTGGCGGGATTGTCCTCCATGCGATACGGCGCGGCCGGCATGAATCCGTTCGACTCGAGCACAACCCGTTTCGGTCCCAGCGCTCCCATATGCAGCCAGACCGACGCGGACCCCGGGCCGCCATTAAACGCGAACGTCAGCGGACGCTTTCCCGCATCCTGCCCATCGACCGTGTAGGCGACAAAGAACATCGCCGCTTCAATCTTGCCGTCGCCGCGCTTGATGGGCAGTCGCCCGGCCGTCGCCGTGTAGCTGAGCGTCTTGCCGTTCACCGCAATCTGATGATGCGTCACCACCGGCGCGACTTCGCTGACGTCGTAGTGTTCTTCTTTGTCTTTGTCTTTGTCCTTGTCAGTGACCTCGCCATCAGGCTTCGATGCTTCGGCAGGTTTTGCACTCTCCGCGGATTTGTCGGGCGCGGCGGCAGCAGGCGCCGCTTGCTCCTTCTTGTCTTTTTTCTGTTTATTGCTGGACGCAGCCGGCTTGGTTTTGTCGGCAGCCTTATCCTGCGAGGACTGATCTTGCTGTGCAACCGCTGCCGCAGCCATAAATACGCTGACCATCAGCGCGAGAATAATTCGCATGTCAACACTCTCCCCTGGAAATCCTTAACCTAGAGACGCGACTTGCCGCGTCTTTCCATCCCTCAGTGTGAACGGCGGCTGGCCCATTTCCCCCGGCATCATAAATCAAATGGTGGAGAAGCGGGTCGGTGATGGACGTTTGCTTGTGATCCCGATCACAGACTCCCGCCCGTCAACAGGGCCAGCATGGCGGAGGGGTTTTCATGTCAGATGACACCTTCTCCGCCATGCGGCAGAGCATCATCGATGGTGCGCCCGACCAGGCTTCCGAGCTCGCGCAGCAGGCCGTCGCGGCGGGCATTGCACCGCTGGATGCGATTAACCACGGTTACGTCCCCGGCATGCATGCCGTGGGCGAGCAATTCGCGCGCGGTCAGATGTATCTGCCCGACATGATGGCCTCAGCCGAGGCCATGCGCAGCGCGATGGCGGTCCTCGACCCTGAACTGAAGAAGCTCGGTGCCGAACGTTCGATGGAGGGCGTCGTGGTGCTGGGGACCACCAAGGGGGACATCCACGAGATTGGGAAGATGCTGGTCGGAACGCTGCTGACGGCGCATGGTTTCCGCGTCCACGATCTGGGAGTGGACGTCGCCGGCGACACGTTCGCCGCCAAGGCGCGTGAGTTTGGCGCCGATATCGTCGGCGTGTCGGCGCTCTTGACCACGACCATGCGCAATCAGAAGGGCGTGATCGAGGCGCTGGAGAAAGCAGGCCTGCGCTCGCAGGTCAAAGTGATGGTCGGCGGTGCTCCCGTCACGCGCCGCTGGGCAGAAGAGATCGGCGCCGACGGCTACGCCAAAGATGCCATGAGCGCGGTCGCCCTCGCCCGCGAGTTGATGCAACAAAAGATACAAAAGCAGCAGCAGACGCAGAGTCCGGTCGTGGAGTCGGCATGAGACCGAAACTCGCTTTGCTCGACCAGCCGCGCATCGAACGCATTCTCGCAGAAGCCTTCCAACTCATTGAAGACCCCGGAGTGCGGGTCGCGCCCGATGTGGTGGAACTGCTGCGCGCCGCTGGCGTAACGGTTCACGATGGCGTGGCTCACATCCCCGAGGATGTGGCGCGCCGGTCGCTTGCTCTGGCGCCGCGCGAATTTTATCTCTATGACCGCAGCGGCAAACCGGCGGTGCATTACGGAGGAGACAACGTCCACTTCGATCCCGGCTCGTCCTGTCTGAATATTCTGGATCCCGCAACGCAGCAAGCGCGTCCGGCACAGTCGGCGGACTTGGTGCGACTGGTGCAGGTGGCGGAGATGCTGCCGCAGTTTGCCGCGCAATCCACCGCCATGGTCTGCAATGACGTTCCCCAGGAAATCGGCGACTGGTATCGTCTGTTGCTGGTGCTGTGGTATTCGGAGAAGCCGGTTGTCACGGGCGCTTTTTCGGCTTCCAGTCTGCATACGCTACTCGAACTACTCGCCCTCGAAAGCGGAAGCAGCGCCGCTCTTCGGAATAAACCGCGAGCCATTTTCGATGTGTGCCCTTCGCCGCCGCTGAACTGGTCTGAGTTTGCATCCGAGAATCTGGTCGAACTGGCGCGCGCGGGAGTGCCCGCGGAAATCGTCAGCGTACCGATGGCCGGCGCGACGGCTCCGGTGACTCTCGCCGGTTCGGTCGTACAGCATGCCGCCGAGTGCATCAGCGGGATTACGATTCATCAACTGGCACAAGCGGGAGCGCCCATCGTCTGGGGAGGCGCGCCCGCGATCTTTGACATGCGCACGGGAAAAACTCCCATGGGCGCCATCGAAACCGCGATGCTCGATGTGGCCTGCGCACAAGTCGGAAAATATCTCGGCCTCCCTACGCACGCCTATATGGTCGCAGGCGATGGCCGCGTAATCGACGCACAGTCGGAGATGGAGAGCGGCATGTCCGCGGTGCTCGGAGCGCTGGCCGGAATCAATATGATCTCGGGCGCGGGCATGCTCGATTTTCTCGCCTGTCACAGTATCGAAAAGCTGGTCATCGATGCCGAGGCCATCGCTTCGGCCCAGCGTCTCATCGAAGGCATCGAATCACGCACCGAGTCGTTGGCCGTGGCCATGTTCGCGCAGACAGGATTACATGGAGACTTCCTGAAATTGAAAGAGACCCGCGCTCTCTTCCGCCAGGAGCAGCACTTTCCTTCCGCGATCATCGATCGCGGCCTTCCCAGCATGGACGGCACGACACCCGGCATTCTGGACCGCGCTCAACAGAGAGTCGAGCAATTACTCTCCACTTACACACGCCACCCGCTGGCCCCCGAGCGCGAGCAGGAAATCATTGCCTTCGCCCAACGGGAAGCTGGAAAAGCAGGACTCGAGGGACTCCCCGAAATACTCCGCCCCCAGTGTGTCGGGGAACCGCGGCTGATCTAGAAATCCGCTGTGGCCACCCGGCACTCGCCTTCAGGAGGGAAGATTAGCGCGGTCGGCGCGCTGGGATCCTTCCAGCCGGCCTTGTGCGTTATGAGTCCAGCTGCAAATCTCGGCAATCATGGGTAGTAACTGTTGACTCGCTTCAAGCTTAGGCACAAAGCCATCGAATAACGCCAACGCATCCGTCGGCACTTCGCTACCGGAAAGCAGTATCACCCCTAGTTCCGGCCGTATGCGCTTGATTTCGACAGCAACATCGTGTCCGTTCATGAACGGCATCTCGTAATCGAGAAGCACGGCGTCGCACCTGCACATGGTCACCAGTCGGAGTCCCTGTTGTGCGGAGGCTGCCGTGAGAACCTTGTATCCCGATTTCTCAAGCAGCATTTTCTCGTAACGCAGGATCGCGTCGTCATCATCAATACAGAGGATGGTCTTTTTGGAAGTTGAAAACATCTCGGCCTCCTGCCAACATCAGGCCACGACTCATGCGTGCTTTGCTTGTATCCAGCTCGCCCCTCGGATGCCGCAAGCTGATAGCCCGGCGCGATGCGTCAAAGATACTCTAGGTCTTTATGCCGATCCCCAAAGCTATTGACAAGTGTGCTCGGTTACGGATGGGGCGTCTGTTCAAAATTGCACACTCAGGCATAGGCTCAGTGAACCGTGGGAGGGTGATTGGGGTACTTTACACTTGATGGCTAAACAGTAAACAGGCCGGCAGGCAGTCCTATAGCGTCAGCACCGCCTGCACGGTTCCATCTTTCAGGTCCGCCTTTAGTCGGAAGCCCAGCTTGCGGCAGATCGTCTGCATGTCGCGATTCTCAGAAAGGATGGTCGATTCGACCGTGGTCAGATGTTCCGCGCGCGCCACTTCAATCAGCCGCCGATAGAGTTCCGTTCCCAGACCCTGATGCTGGAAGTGATCGTCGACCAGCACGGCCATTTCGGCCTCGTGGCGGCCGCGCAGCTGGCTCAGTCGCCCGATGGCGATGATCTCAGCGTCGCCGTTCGCTTTTTTGTGCTCGGCCACCAGAGCCATCTCGCGGTCGTAGTCGATGAAGCAGATTCGCGTCAGCCGCTCGTGAGCGGTGCGCTGGCTCAACTTCAGCGATTGGAAGTACCGGAAGTAAACGGTGCGATCCGAAAGTGACTGATGCAACTTGATCAGCAGGGGCTCGTCCTCGGGACGAATGGGGCGAAACAGAATCTCGTCGCCGTTCTTCATCCTTCCCGGACGCACGTACTCTGTCGGATACGGACGGATGGCGAGGCGCGGCAACTGCTCCCGGCTCGTCCCCTGCGGATAGACGATGACGCGCGCGTCCAGGGCAATCAGGCGTTCGGGCGACGCCTGCAACGGATTGATGTCGATCTCCCGGATCCAGCGTTGTTCGGCCACCAGTTGGCTGAAGCGAACCAGCAGATTTTCCAGCGCTCCAAGATCGACCGGCTTACGGCCTCGTACACCCTGCAACGCGGCGAAAATTTTGGTTTGCTCCATCACGCGGCGAGCGAGGGTGCTGTTCAACGGCGGCAGAGACAACGCCCGGTCGCGAAAAACTTCCACCAGTTGTCCGCCGGTCCCGAACAGCAGCACGGGCCCGAACTGCGCGTCCACGGTGCTGCCGAGGATCAACTCGTAACCGTCCGCACGAATGAACGGTTGCACCGTGACTCCCTGAAAGTGCGCGGCGCCGGCCCTTTCGCGGCAAGACGTTTCGATCTCGCGCCACGCGCTCTTCACTGCCGCCGCGCTGCTCAGATTCAGATTGACGCCGCCGACGTCCGTCTTATGAGTCAGCGTATGCGACAGCAGCTTGACGACGACCGGATAACCCAGTTCTTCCGCCCGCGCCGCGGCTTCCTCTTCGCTGTGCGCTTCGAGCGTGGGCGCGATCGGTATCCCATAGCAGGCCAGCAGCTCTTTGGATTCTGGCTCCGTCAACAACGTGCGACCACTTTGCCGGACAGACTCGATGAGCGCTTCGGCCCGCGCGCGGTCCGGCCCTTCCGCGCCCTGCGGCAACACCGGAGTCTCATACAGCCCGCGCAGCAGATAGCTGTAGCGCCACATGTAATAAAAAATTCGAGCAGCCGTATCCGGATAAGAAAACGTGGGAATCCCTGCGCGATTGAAGATTTCAATCCCGTCTGTCATGTCTCCGCCGCCCATCCAGCAGGCGAGCATCGGCTTGCCCAGGCCCTTGGCAAAGGGGGCCAATCGCTCCGCAGTCTCGGTGGGATGAGACATGCCTTGCGGACAGGTGATGGCGAGCACGCCGTCATTGCCGGGATCGTTGGCGACAATCTCCACGACCTTGGCGTACTTGTCGGGGAGCGCGTCGCCGAGGATGTCGACCGGGTTGTTGTGGCTCCAGTGCGCGGGGAGAATCTGGTTGAGCTGATCCATGGTCGCCGGGGAAAGCTCAGCCAGTTCGCCGCCTGCTGCAATGATCGAATCCGCGGCGAGCACTCCCGGACCGCCCGCGTTAGTGACTACCGCGAGTCGCGGTCCCTTGGGACGCGGCTGCTTCGACAGCGCCTCCGCCATGTAAAACAGATCGGCGATGGTGTTCACCCGCAGCACGCCGCAGCGAAGAAACGCAGCGTCCAGAACCTCGTCGCTGCCGGCGAGCGTACCGGTGTGCGACGCCGCCGCATGAGCAGCCGCTTCGGTGCGTCCCGCTTTGATCACGATGATCGGCTTGCTGAGCGAAACTTCGCGCGCCGCCGACAAGAACGACCGCGCGTCGCCGACCGACTCCATGTACATCACGATCGAGTGCGTGCGCGGATCGCTTCCCAGGTAATCGATCAGGTCTCCCCAGCCCACGTCGAGCATGGAGCCGATCGAAACAAACGCGCTGAAGCCCACCAGTTCCTGCTGTGCCCAGTCGAGAATCGCCGTACACAACGCACCGCTCTGGCTGATGAACGCCACGTTCCCCGCTCGCGCCAGCGTGTGCGAAGCGAAGGTCGCGTTGAGGCCGGTAAGCGGGTTCATCACGCCCAGGCAGTTCGGACCGATGACCCGCATCCCGCTGTCGCCGAGCTGCTCCAGAATCTGGCGTTCCAGTTCTTTGCCGTGTTCGCCGTGCTCTTTGAATCCAGCGGAAATCACGATCGCCCCGCGAACGCCCGCCGCAACACACTGCCCGATCACTCCCGGCACGCTTTCCGCCGGGGTTGCGATCACGGCCAGGTCCACCGCTTCCGGGACGTCTTGCACGGTCGGGTAGGCTTTGATGCCGAGTACGTCGCTGCGCTTTTCGTTGACCGGGTAGACGGTGCCGCCGAAAGGACTGCTCAGCAGACTCCACAGGATCGCGCGCCCTACGCTGCCTTCTCGGTCGGTGGCGCCGATCACAGCCACAGTCTGCGGAGTAAAGATCGCGTCCAGAGGATGGCTCTGCGCTTTTGCGGCGCGGCCGGATGTGGATTCGTCTTTACCTTTATCCTGATCCTGCGCGCGAACGGATTCTGGCGCGCTCCCGCGCTTGGGCGTAATCATGGGTCATCAGTTTACTCGCTGAGTTGGGCGGACGGCTGTGACATGGCGCACAGCGAATACTGCGTCCCATGTCCCACAGAAAAGCCGCGAAACAATCAACCACGAAGGGCACGAAGGTCCACGAAGGAAACCCGGGAACCTCAAGGCCTTCGTGATACTTCGTGCCCTTCGTGGTTCGA
>JAYTFO010000027.1:0-4166 GCA_043734305.1 Acidobacteriota bacterium
TACGGTTCTGGTGCCGTCGATGTTAGCGGTCGGGCTACCGCAATCGCGGTAAATCCAATGAACCCTGACGACGTTTGGCTGGGAACCGCTGCTGGAGGAGTCTGGCATTCCAAGGATGGTGGCAAGTCCTGGGGACAGGACGCTCAGAACGAACTCGAGTCGTCTTACCCGATAGGAACTCTTGCCCTGAGTGAGTGCACAGTATCGGGCTGCGGGACCGTGTACGCGGGTACGGGAGAGAATGCCATTCGAAGGGACACTCTTTACGGAGTTGGTCTGATGATTCTAGAAACCAGAGGTGCGGTCGAATTCCAGACTTATCAATGGCAAGTGAAGGGTGGCGATAAATTCGGCCTCGCGTCGATCAACAATGTCGTTCTTGATCGAACAACTGCCGGCGCAGCGCAGCGAATTTATATCACGCTTTCCAGCGGCGAGACCGCTTCAGGGTCCGAATCCACTGTGACAGCTCCAGAACCGACCCTCGGGTACGGAATCTACAAATCGGAAGATCGGGGCGAAACGTGGACAAAAGTCCCTGTACCGGGAACAGCAGGGGCGCGTCCTACCGACCTCGAAATGGACCCTCAGAACAGCAATATCCTGTTTGCCGGCTTCCTCGGTAAGGGCATTTTCAAAGGTACGCGCAACGCCGGCACAAGGGATATCACATGGTGTCCGCTGAATCCTGGGATTACAGCCGCGGGCTGCCCCGCTCCAAGCGGTGTTCTGCCCAGTGCAAGCACTTCCACGTTCGACCACGTCGAGATCGCAATTCACCATCCCAGTGGGGCAACGCCCGCTGTTCTGTATGCGCTGTTCGGAAACTGCCCGGATCCGATCCTCGGAAACTGCAAGCCATCCATCTTCCAATCTACCGACAGTGGCGCGACCTGGTCTGTCCGATTTACTGGGACAACATCCCCATCCACTTTCGACTCTTCTTGTCCGCGCAGCTACACGCGGTATACGCACGGGTTAACCATCGACCCGTCCAATCCTGACGTCATAGTACTCGGTGCTCTCCGGGCGTGCCGCTTCACCAGCAGCATGTTGGCGTTTCAGGATCTCGGCACCGATTCGGTCCATCCCGATCACCATGCAATCGTTTTCCCAGACGCTTCGAATACTCAGCGCCTGTACGACTCCTCCGATGGCGGCTTTGCGTACTCGACAAACGGGGGATCAACCTGGAACAGCGGAAACCGCGGCCTTCAAATCACGGAATATCAGTCAGTGGCCTCGTCGCGTCTCACCGGCAGGATCATCGCCGGCGCCCAGGATAACGGTACCAGTCTCTGGACTGGAACACGGAACTGGCGCCTCATAGCCTTCGGAGACGGTGGTCCGACCATCATGGATGGTGATTCTTCGGAAGTGATTCGCTTGTACGGCACGGACACTCGAAATGTGGTCTCAGGCCTGGATGGCACGCCCATTCGCAGCACAAGCGGCGGAACATCGGCATTCAGCGAAATCTCCGGCTTCGGCGCCAACAGCATCAATATGAGCGAGCCGGCCGCGTTCTATCCCGCCTTCACCCAGGCGCCGTCGTTTCCTTTCGCATTGTATTTCGGCACAAACCGCTTATATAAGAGCGTCGATGACGGTGACAACTGGCTGGAAGCAAGCCCAGTCTTGGGCGGTACGGCAACTGTGTTCTCCGACATAGGTCGCACGAATGTGATCACGGCCATCGCAGTAGCACCCACAAATCCAAATAGAATCTACATCGGATACTATGACGGACAAATCTGGGTCACAAATAATCCCTGTGACTCGATGTCATGTTGGAGCTTGGCCGGAGGTCCAGTTCGCGCGCCGGTGACGCGAATCGCGGTGGATCCTGGAAATGAGAACACCGCATACGTAACCTATTCGGCAGGCATCTCGCTCCTCGGGCAAAGCTTTAGCCTGAGCATGCACGTATACAAGACTACCAACGGCGGCTCCTTCTGGACGCCGATGAGTGGTTCGGGTGCGGGCGCTTTGCCCGACGTCCCGGTTCATACCATCAGCATCGAGCCAAGTGCTCCTTTGAATTTGTGGGTGGGAACCGACCGCGGAGTTCATAAGAGCACTGATGGAGGCGCGACGTGGTCGGCGTTCAATTCAGGTTTGCCGAATTCTCCAGTGTATGAAATCTCCATAAATGAACAGTACGGTCGAGTCTACGCAGCCACCCATGGACGTGGCGTATACGTCATCACACAGCCCTTTCTTAGCAACTTTGAAGGTTGGGTGGACGGCGGCATCTGGGACATTCCTGTATACGGAGGCGGATTTCTGCCCAATCAGTCTTCCTGCACGCTCCAGATCATCCAGCAGAACGGCAATGTTTGCGCATCGGGAACAGTCGACGCCCAGGGTGGCACGATAGGAACCGACGCCGATGGCACTCTCATTTCAGGCAGCGCAACCTACGGCGACCGGCCGGTGGCGTGGGGTTGCTTCAATGGTCAGTGCGTTGGAAATACTCCGATTGCCGCCTGCAATACTGGCAGCCCCGTCACCACCGTGACCGTCACCTGTGGTGCGCAGGTGGGCATCGACAAAGTGCTTGGGTGTCCACAACAAACTAATCCGCCAACAAGTGTTCTGGGCCTGTCCGGTCTCCCCTCTGGCGCGCCCGTGCCCCCGCCACCGCCGGGTCCCACGCCGGCTCCTCCGCCCTCGGGTTTCACATTCTTCATAGTGCCGACCGTGCAGTCGGGCGACGGGTCGACGCGCGTTCTGTGCAGTGTGCCGGTAACCGTGCAAGGCGGCGATACGAGACAATCCGTCCTGGCACGTGCGCAAGACAACATAAACACTGCTTCTTCGTGCGTAGCAGCCGGAGTGAGCGCATCCCTGCTCAACACCCCGGCACCCGGAGCCTTGCCGGGCGAAGATTTCACAGAAGGCGACCCCCGGTTGGCTATTTCGGCCTCCACTCTGAACGGGGGCCAGTTAATTCCCTCTCTCGTCAGCCCTCCTGGAGCGGCGAAAGGACTCTGCTTTGACGTTGACGGCCTGGGGGTGCCTGTCCTGAACAGCTTGATCATCTCGCGCGTCAGGTTCTCCACTCCAGCCACGGGAGCGGCGGGTGGAGGTCTTACCTTCGTCGAACGATCCGACCTCGGGACGTGCGCGGTTCCCGTTGCCACTTCCCCCGGCAGCACGGGCGCCCAGCTCGCTGCTGCGGTTTCGAGTGCGTTCCGAACACCGGGATCGCGGCCGGGTTGTGACGCGCGGGACAACCCACGCGATGTACTTCAGGACGGCGATTCGGTCACCATCGTGATGGCCAGCAAGCTCGCGCTATGCACTCAGGACTCGGCTATTGGGTTCTCGATCGCTCCTGAGGAACTGCCAATAGAGAAATTGATCGCGCCCGTGGTAACTATTGCCGGAGTACATGAGACCATCTATAAGCAGGAACGGCTCACCGCGAATGCGGTCGATCCAACAGGATCCACACTGACCTACAAATGGCGGGCGACCACAAAGAGCGCCGCTATCGCGAACGGGAATTCGCCGACGCCGGATGTACAGTTCGACGATTATTTTGGAGACTACACATTTGAAGTTGAGGTGACAAACTCATCTGGGCAGAAGGGTACCGCCTCCATCACTATTAGGTACGTCGGCAGATTGTAGTCGGCCACGGAATGCTTCTGAAACGTCCCCAAGGCTCGCTCGCGAGTAACGTTCCCGCCGAACTCGCCAGATCTCGCGTGCAAAGTTGCTGTACTAGTGGGGAGTCGTTGCGTGAACAGTGCTTGTTGCGGTGCGAACACTTCCGGCCGGAAAAATCAACCCCCACGCCAGTTTTCCAACGGTTTCTACCACCCCAAGAGCATTCCAACTTGCGCCGCTTTCTCTGGCTGCCATAACTGGCGTCAAATCAACAGCCTCCTCGATTGGCAGAGGGCACCTTACGGAATCGCCGGGTCCCCATACAGCGATTCCGTAAGGTAAGGCTGGCACCCGATTCAATTGGTTTGTTTGCTGGTCTTTTCACATCGGGGCGGATTTCAGACTCATTCTTGCAAATCTCCACCGGAGTACAACCCCCTAGACATCGACAATCGGGGCGTATATACTCTCCGGAGAAGGAGTCTTCAATGCGTCTGCTTGCTTGTTTTCTAGTGCTGGCTATTTCAGCTTTCGGTCAAGGTAATACG
>JAYTFO010000028.1:0-6596 GCA_043734305.1 Acidobacteriota bacterium
CCTCCGCTTCGTCCCCATGACCGCGCGCCGCATGACCGGCATCGTCAGCCGCGGCGGCTCCATCATGGCGAAATGGTGCCTCACCCATCACAAGGAAAGCTTCCTTTACGAACATTGGGACGACATCTGCGACATCATGGCCGCCTACGATGTCAGCTTCTCCATCGGCGATGGACTTCGACCCGGTTCCATCGCGGACGCCAACGATGAGGCCCAGTTCGCCGAACTAAAAGTGCAAGGCGACCTAACGACCCGTGCCTGGGCGAAAGGCGTGCAAGTCATGAACGAAGGCCCCGGCCACGTCCCCATGCACCTCATCAGAGAGAACATGGAAAAGCAGATCGAGTGGTGCCACGAAGCGCCCTTCTACACGCTCGGCCCGCTCACCACCGACATCGCCCCCGGCTACGATCACATCACCAGCGGCATCGGCGCGGCCATGATCGGTTGGTATGGCTGCGCCATGCTCTGCTACGTCACGCCGAAGGAACACCTCGGCCTGCCAAACAAAGACGACGTCAAAACCGGCGTCATCACCTACAAGCTGGCCGCTCACGCCGCCGACCTGGCTAAAGGACATCCCGGCGCCCAATATCGCGATAATGCGGTCTCGAAGGCTCGCTTCGAGTTCAGATGGGAAGATCAATTCAATCTCTCCCTCGATCCCGAAACTGCTCGCGAGTTTCATGATGAAACTCTTCCCCAAGAGGGCGCTAAGACCGCGCATTTCTGTTCAATGTGCGGGCCGCACTTCTGCTCGATGAAAATCACGGAGGACGTGAGGAAGTACGCGGCGGAGCAGGGCCTCGACGAATCTGATGCACTTGAGCGCGGCATGAAAGACAAGTCGGCGGAGTTTGCAGGCAAGGGCGCCGAGGTTTACGCCAAGGCGTGATCTTGCTGCTTCTGCCGGGTCGTGACTCCCGGCGTCGATGATTTTTGGCAGACCCAAAACCGTCTGCCCAGACACGTTCACGTGGGCGAAGTTAGCGCGAGATGTCGCCCGGGACGACGATGCGCGAGCACTCCTAACCCGCCTTAAGAACACCCGGATCCTCCCGTATTTGACCTGGCACCACATCGCCGAGTTGCTGCATTACGGCGATGAAGATGCTGTTCGCCAGCGGATTGCGCTACTCAAGGATCTTCCTTTCGTCGGATTCCTTCGCCACCCGGAACCACAAGCATACGTCGGCAGTATCCTGGACCTACGCGATGCGGAGATCGCGCAGCTCTTAACCGACTCGAAACTGTCGCATCTTGAGATTGTCGAGCGGGTGAAGCCGCTCGCTACTAACGGCTTCGCCAGCGGCTTACAGCTCTGCAGCGACAACGAGGAGTGGTGGACGATCTATCGAGAGGACTTCGCTCCGGACGTCCAAAGGCGACAGGCCGAGATCTCGGCGCTCACCCACTTTCCAAACGCCGACTTATCTGAACAGGGGTAGGTACCAAGCAGCAGTATCAGCGGCGCCCGCTGGAAGAAGCACAAGCGACGTTTGCGCGTCTAGCCGAAGAACTATCCGCGAAGCTGGCGAACGCAGTGAAGAAGCCGCTCGCTGACCCACAGCGACTTGCACGCGAGTTGATGCGCGAGGCCTACGAAGAGGGACTGGCCATCCACGACAGCACAGAGAACGGACTAGATCCATGGCTAAGGATTCACGACGTCGACCGCAATAGAATCCCGAAGAACGCTACAGTCCGCGACGTTGGTGAGGAGGCAGTGTTCATCAAGCAGCTTTCGATCAACGAGAGGCGCCTCAATTTACCGGCTGGCTCACTGCGTCAGATCATTCGCAAGGAGATGCTGCCATCGTGGCAGATAGGTGCCGCTATCGATCGCGCAATCAAGGGGCTGCCCAAAGCTGAAGCGGGAAACTTGAACGATAAATTCGTACTGCCCTTCGGCTTGTATGTCGATGCGCTCCAGGTCGACAAGCGAGTGCGCCACTGCGTCGATGAGTTAGCCCGCAGTTGTGAGCTGATGGCGGTCATAAAGGCGCGCCTCCTGCGCGGTCGGACCTATGCCGAGCTGACTTCCGAGTTGGACGCCATCGGATCAGAGTGATCGCAGACAGCAGCTGGCATCTTGGCGTCCGCGAAGATGCAATCGCCGATCAACGGCGTGTTTTGCAACTGAAGAAATTCCGCTGACGTTGCATTGTGTCGGGAGAGTATCGCAGGAATCACTACGTTCCCGTTTGGTATCAGAAGCGGTTCATTCCCCCCGAACACAGCGCTCGCGAACTACTCTACCTGAATCTCGATCCGGGTACGCGGACCGACCCGCGCGGCGTTGTTCATCAACGGAAGTCGCTTCGCCGACTCGGACCGAAGCACTGCTTTTTCGAGGAAGACCTTTACGCGACAAGCTTCGCTGCAATCGACCCCACGCAGATTGAGCGCTTCTTCTTTGGGAATATCGACTCCGATGGCCGAAATGCCGTCGAACATTTCGGCGACTTCGAACATATGAAGCCAGGGCAGCATGAGGCCATTACCGCCCTCATGCTTTTTATGAGCACGCAGAAATTGCGGACGCCAAAGGGTCTCAGCTGGCTGCGCCAGCAAGTTCGCACGAGGGACAAAGACTCGCTGCTTCGAGAGATGATCCGGCTGCGGCAGCTATTCTGTGCGATCTGGTTCGAAAGCATCTGGGTCATCGCTGATGCGTATCACTCCGAGACGAAGTTCATCGTGTCTGATCATCCGGTCACTGTTTACAACCGCAGGTGTGGACCGCGCTCGCAATGGTGCCGAGGCGATAGTGATCCAGACATTTGGCTGAATGGCACGCATACGATTTTTCCGCTGTCACTCGACCGAATCTTGATCCTAACGAACCTTTCGTGGGTCAGGAACCCATACCAGCCGGAGACCCGTCTCCGCCCCAACCCTAATCCGCTGCGCAGCGCGATGTTCAGCATGCTCGATATTCAGACAGAGCGGCACCTTACCGAGGAGCAGGTTCGGCAGATAAACTTCATCATAAAGAGTCGCGCGCGGCGTTACATTGCATCGACAATTGAAGAATGGCTGCACCCAGAGAATCATGTCTCGAAATCAGATTGGGCGCGATACGGACACGGCTACCTCCTCATGCCCGATCCTCGATCGGTTCGGTTCACGCGAGAAATCATGATGGGGTTCAGCGACGGGCGAGCGACAGCCTTCGATGAGTATGGGCGTCGTCCGTGGGATCCGGAGTACAAGCAAGCCCCAAAGGATCAACCTGACGAATGGTACACGTTTCACAAATTCCAAGGAGAGTTTGCGCGTCTATTCGGTCCTTACCGCCGGGGGCCGGATTTTCGAAGTCAGCGGTCCTGAACGGGAGAAAGACGATGACGAATATCATCGCTATCATCTCAGCTTGGAGCGGCCGAGACGCCGCCGGCATTAGCAGAGGGACAGCCGTAGTCGAACTCTCGCCCGATGTGAAGCGTTAACGACTCGCTATGCTGATCGAAAACGCCTCCGCGGACGATGTGCCTTCGAAGCTCAGGCCTCTGATTGAACCCTTCAAAGCCGCTGCATTCTCTGTTGCGCCCGAACGCGAAGACGAATTGGTCCAGCTTCGTGAGAAGCACGGAATCGGGATTTACCTGAAAGCCGATGCTGAAGATTGGCTTTTTCAAGAATTCCGCATGGGGAAGCGGATTTTCGTCGGTCTACGGACGCTTGAACGGCTCTGGGCATATTGTTACGGCTACAACACGATTTTGACTGAGCTGCAAACGGCGGGCCCCGAGGGGTTCTCAGCCATTCGAAATCCGGAAGAGTATCAGCTCGCCTTTCACGTGTTGAAGTGGGCAAGTCAGAAGACGCTTGCCGATAAAGAGGGGCCGTGGCCGCCGTTTTTGCCCGAACCTTCGATGACAGCGGAGCTAAAGCATGTCGAGACGGCGAACCATCTTTTCGTCGCAATGTCGGGTCGATTGATCCTCCACGAGTTGGCCCACGCCATCCTCAACCATAACACTGCGCCAGAGACGCCGGCGGAGGTGCTCAAGGCCGAAGAGCTAGAGGCTGACGCATGGGCGGATGATTGGATTTTTTCGAAGTGGGAAAGCTATAAATCCGACGACAAGGTGTTCATTCGTAGAGGACTGGGAATCGCCTTCGCACACGCACCGACCTTGATCCTGGGATTAAACGCAAAGACGTCATCTGACTCGCATCCTTCGCCAATCGAACGAATCCTCCACTTCGTTGACCGACATCTGCCGGGAGGGAACCCGCACGACAAACGCCGAATCGATTTCCCCGCGGTGTTCCTAGTGGGCATCGCGTCGCATCTTGTTTTCACAACCGGGACGGAGCCGCCGGTTCATCCGATTCCCACCAGCTACCACGAGTGGCTGTTGAGATTTGCGCCGTTCTTCCCGTGACGTCACATCTCGCAATCGCTCCCGACGGTGCGTCGTGCGTGGCCACCGCCGCACTAGAGAGGCAGCTGCTGCTGATCAGTCTGCGGGTGCCCTAATCGTCGACGTCAAAGCAGGTTCGACGCGTCTGTGCGCATGAATCAGCGACAACGCTTGTCCGGCGCGCTCCTCTGTCGTGCCCTCCACTCGCCGGCGTATGTTGTCTGAGGCGCGGTGTCCTTGTTACTTCAGATCCACCTGCCGTACCGCGTGCAAACTGTGCGCTGGCAGCGCCAGGATGCAGGCAAATGTTCCGGCGCTGACGGCGATCATCACGAGTAGGCCCATGCGAAATCCGCCGACGGTTGCGGCTAGGACAAAGGCGCTGACGCCAAGGGCGGCGCCGACCTGCCGGACGAATTGCTGGCTGGTGGTCGCGCTGCCCATGCGCGCAACCGGGACGCTGTTTTGCACCACCACCGTTAGCGCGGGCGAGAGAAACCCCATGCCGGCCCCGGAAATCAACGCAGCCGCGATGACCCAGACGAGTCCGTGTTGGAACGCGACCATGAACAAGAGGAGCCCGAGAATATGAACAACGATGCCGATCACGCTCGGCAGGCGTTCGCCAATGCGATGAACCAATCGCCCGGTGGTGAATGATAACGCGCTCCAGCCGATGGTGAACGCGCCTACCACCAGGCCGACGATGGCGCGGTTTTCATGAAAAGCAGCATTGGTGGCGAGCGGCAGATACGAGCTCACGCCGAAGCCGCTGAAGAAGGCGAGGAATGACGAAGAAATCGACGCGGCGTAACCGGCATGATGGAAGAAACTCAGCGGCAGGATCGGGTGCGGTGTTCGTCCTTCATGCCAGACGAAGATGGCGAGCAGAATGATCCCTGCGCCGATGAGCGCGGCCTGCATCACCCCGATTTTTCCTTCCCCGAGATCGACGAACGCCCACATCAGCGAGCTGCCGCCCGCGCCGGCGAGAAGCGCGCCGGCAAAGTCGAATCGGCCGTCGCTTCGCCCGACGCTCTCGCGCATTCCGATGATCACGAGGACAGCCGCCACGATCGCGATCGGCACGTTGATGAGAAAAGCCCAGCGCCATGAAACGTGAGTCACGATCAATGTGCCAAGGAGCGGCCCCGCCACGCTCGCGACCGCCCAGGCACTGGCGGCCGCACCCAGCGCGCGTCCGCGTTTGTGTGGCGGATAAACGACGCCGAGCAGGACGAAGGGAAGCGTGGCGATGGCTCCCGCTCCGATTCCCTGGATCGCGCGTGCGGCGATGAACTCCATCATGGTGCGCGCGACTGCGCACAGTGCGCTTCCGGTCGTAAAGACGACGATGCCGACGAGATAAGTGCGCCGACGTCCCCAACGATCCGACCCCGGTCCCCAGATCGGCATCGAGACGGCCGCGGCCAGCATGTAAGCGGCGAAGGTCCACGCATACATGTGCGCGCCGCCCAGCTCCGGCAACGCCACCGGCATAACCGTGCTAACGATGGTGTTATCGAGCCCGGCCAGAATGATCGTGAACAACACGCCAAGCAAAACCAGCACGCCGCTCTGGCCATCTGATGTTCGCATGCAGCATATTGCGCGGAACGCAACGCACCGCAAAAGCTGAACGACGACGGTTTAACTGCGCTGGATTTAAGATGCCAGCGAGTAGCACGACGGCTACTCTAGCCGCGGTAGCGCCGACGCGTTATGCGCCACGCGCACAGGCGCCCTTAAAATGCTTTCGCACCCTTGATGTTTTTGTCAGGGTGGAGTCATGGTGAGTTGCGACGGGCGGCTGTTCCGTGTTGGCCTCGCGGCCGCCGCGATCGGTGTCGGGTTGAATTCGTCCGGCGGAGAGTTGCCGCGAGAGCGGCTTATCTACACGACGTTGCGACCGGCGAATACGGAGCTGTTTCTGTTCGAGCCAGGTGCCCCGTCCCCCAAGCAGTTGACCAATGATCCAGCGCTAGATTACGACGCGACTTTATCGCCTGACGGCAAGTGGTTGGTGTTTTGTTCGGAACGCGGAGGTAATCCCCACCTATACGCCCTGAACCTAACGAGTAGTGCAGCGCCGAAGCAATTGACGCGCGGAAGTTTTATGTCTGGCGCACCGGCCTTCACGCCGGATGGCAAATCGTTGATCTTCGTCAGTGACCGGGAGGGAAATGCCGATCTGTTCGCGATGCCGTTCGATCCGGCGAATCC
>JAYTFO010000029.1:0-3910 GCA_043734305.1 Acidobacteriota bacterium
TCACCAACCGCTTCAACAGCGGAGGCGACGCAAACCGCCGCTCCTTGAACTCGTCATACATCACGTGAGTAATGTAGTAAGTCGTATCCAGGCCAACAAGATCGAGCAGCGTAAACGGCCCCATCGGATATCCGCAGCCCAGCTTCATCGCGTTGTCGATATCCTCGATTGACCCGACGCCTTCTTCATACGCGCGGATAGCATCCAGCAGATACGGCACCAGCAGCCGGTTCACGATGAATCCGGTCTTGTCCGACGTCCGCACCGGCACCTTGCCGAGCTTCTTTCCAAACTCATACGCCGCGTCGTACACCTCGGGCGAGGTCGCAATCGTCCGCACCACTTCGACCAGCTTCATCAGCGGCACCGGATTAAAAAAGTGCAGCCCGATAAACCGTTCCGGCCGCTTGGTCGCCGCCATCAATTCCGTCACCGAGATCGAAGAAGTATTGGTCGCGAAGATCGCAGTTTTTTTCAGGATGCCGTCGAGCGAGTCGTACATGTCCTTTTTCTGCTGAACATTCTCGATGATCGCCTCGATCACGATGTCGCAATCCGCCAGGTGCTGCCGATCGGTCGTCCCTTTCAGCCGTGCGTGGGCTGCATCTTTCTGCTGCGCCGTGATCCCGCCCTTCTCGACCGGCCGCTCGGCAAACTTCGCCAGCGACTTCTCAATCCCGGTAAATCCTTTGTCGAGAAATTTCTGCTCCGTTTCGAGCACAATAACGTCAAACCCGGCCATCGCCGCGACCTGCGCGATGCCGGAACCCATCAGACCGCAACCTAGAACGCCTACTTTCTTGATTTCCATATAGTTTTCATTCCCCAAGCTTCTTCTTTTCCATCTCTCGCAGCTGAGCAGCGCAGGCCTTCAGTTTCTCAATTGCCCGGAGCTCGCGCTCGCGCTTTACAAACAGCTCAACGTTCGGATCTGGTTCAAATGCAGCACCGATGATTTCGCACTGCCTGATGATTGCGCTCAGCTCGGGATCGCGGGCCCCACAGTCCACAAGATCGCCCCACTCAAAGGGATTGATCGGACTATTGGACACGTAGCGGTCAATTACGTCTGCGATTTCCCCCGCCGTCTTGTCCGATGTAGCCATACGTCATCGATTCATCGCGAGGTTATTGAAAGCTCTCCACCACCATAGCGATCCCCTGCCCGCCACGGGAAGCCCATACAATTCCGCCCCTGCAACTCGTACAGCAGCGTGATCACCGGCCCGTTTTAAAGCGATAAGGCACTCGATAGAAGAGGCCGATTCAGCGGCCTTCGAGATTCTTAAGCCGGTCCGATAGGGACTCGACTTCGGCATCCAGTGCGCGAAGCGCGGCGGCATGGCTTCGCGAACGCAATTCGATGGGAGACGCCCACTTGTGAAACTCGGTGAGCAAGTTGGTTTCCACCTTCTCTAACTGATCACTAATCCACCGCTTGTCATCTTCCGTGAGCACACGCCAATTATAGGCCAACCGCTCAGTTAACCAGCAACGTTTTTGTCAAGCGGGCGCGGTCACCCCGCCGGGTAGACTCGCGGGGGCTGCTTACTGAAAGCTCTCCACCACCATGGCAATCCCTTGCCCGCCGCCAATGCACGCCGTAGCCAGCCCATACTTCTTCTTCCGCCGACGCAGCTCATACAGAAGAGTAATCACCAGCCGTGTCCCCGTAGCCCCCAGCGGATGCCCTAACGCAATCGCTCCGCCGTTCACGTTCACTTTCTCGCGATCCAGACCCAGCTCTTTTTCGACCGAAAGATACTGCGCCGCGAACGCCTCGTTCACTTCGATCAGATCGATGTAATCCAAAGTCAGCCCGGCCCGTTGCAACGCAATCTTCGTCGCCGGCACCGGACCGCGTCCCATCAGCTTCGGCTCGACGCCCGCAATTCCCCAATTCACAATCCGTCCCAGCGGATTAATGTTCCTCTTCTGCGCTTGCTCCAGCGACATGACGACCACAGCCGCCGCTCCATCGACAATGCCGCTGGCATTCCCCGCCGTCACCGTTCCCGTCTTCCCAAATGCCGGACGCAGCTTCGCCAGCGCCTCCATGGTCGTCTGCGGACGGCGATGATCGTCTTCGGTCAGCATCTCTCCGGTCGCTTCGCCCTTTGAATTTCGCAGCGGCACCGGCGTCAACTCGTCCTGCAAGCGCCCAGCCTTGTATGCCGCTTCGGCTGCGTGTTGCGAGCGCAGCGCAAATTCATCCTGCGCTTGCCGCGTGATGCCCTGCTGCTCGCCGTACAACTCGGCGGTGTTCGCCATGTACAGCCCGCAATAACTATCGAGCAAGGCGACCATCAGCGAGTCTTCGAGTTTCCCGCCGGGCGCGAGCGTGAAACCGTCGCGTCCGCGGAGGGTAAACGGCGCTTGCGACATCGCTTCCATGCCGCCCGCCAGCACGATCTTCGCTTCGTCGGTCTGGATCATCTGCGCCGCGCTGACGATCGCCTGCACGCCGGATCCGCACAACCGGTTCACGGTCAGCGCCGGAGTCTCAATCGGTAATCCCGCCCGCAAGCCAACGTGCCGCGCGCCATAGATTGCGTCACCGGAAGTCTGCTGTGCGTTGCCGAACACAGCATGATCGAAATCTTTGGGATCGACACCTGAACGCTCAATCGCCGCCTTCGCAGCGATCGCCCCCAGTTCCTGCGCCGAGTAATCTTTGATTTTTCCGCAGTAACGTCCAAAGGGCGTGCGCGCCCCGCTGACGATCGCGATGTCGCCTGGTTTCAGCATGATTTCCTGCTAATTAGAAGAAATGGCTGGCCAGAAGCCAACTGGTGAGTTTACCAGTTGGAGAGAATTTGTAATTTGGTAATTTGTAATTGAAACCCTTGGGCAGCTGTGAGCGATCGAGGGGGACTACGTTGGCAAGGCTCGGACCTGATGATGGGAAAAATAAATTACCAATTACAAATTACAAAATTACAAATTGGCCTCACGCCACGGCTGCCGAGGCCGCAAACTGCGGCGCCATGCTGACAACTTTTCCGATCCCCTGCGCCGACGCCTGCTCCAGCGCCTGGTCGGCGCGGTTCACTACTTCCGTCACAATGTCCACCGGATCGAAATGCTGACGCATGACCGCCTGCGCCAATCCCGCGCTGAATTCTACTTTTTGAGCCTTGCCCGGGTACTTAACCTCTCCTAACAGACGCCGCAATTTTTCGATCGCCAGAAGCGCCTCTTTTTCTCCCGTATCGCCCAGTATCAGCGCAACCGTGGTCGCTTCGTAACGGAACGCCAGATCATTGGTGCGGATATTCGCGGAGAAAAGTTGTCCAATCTGATCCATAACGTTCTCCAGCGCCTGCTCGCCATGTTCTTTGACGAGCGCGCTGCGCCGGCCAAACTGCATCAGCAGCACGGAGACTGCCGTTCCCTGCTGTAATCCACGGCGTGTCTCGGCTTGCAGAAGATCGAGATACGACGCGCGCTTCAGTAGGCCCGACTTCTCGTCCGTCACGGAAAGGTTCTTCACCAACCGCCGCAGACCTGCGTTGTTAAGGGCGATCATCACCTGATCGCTGAGAGTCTTGATGACCACGATCTCGCCGGACTGCCACGCTCGCGGCGCATTCTGCGTCACGATCAGCACTCCCAGATGATCGTTGCCCTCCACCAGCGGCAGGGCCAGCAAGGAGTCGATCTGCAATTCCTCAATCGCCGCACGCACGCTCAGCAACTCCGGAGCCTTGCCCGCATCGCTGATCGTCACTGTACCTCGAGCCACTGCCAGATCCTGCAAGGTTTCCACCAGGCTCACCAAGGCCGCGGAACTGCCCGGAATCATGCCGTCCGCGTGATACTCCTGCACGCTCGAAGGCGACAAGCCGGGCTTGCGCAGCGCCGCAATGCAGCGCGATGCCCGCCAGTGTCCGCCGATTTCGCTGGTCGA
>JAYTFO010000030.1:0-7504 GCA_043734305.1 Acidobacteriota bacterium
CCGTTCTTGCTCCAGTACGAAATTGGATCCGGGATAATGCCTTCACCGCACGCGGATGGGCTGTAGGCTTTCCGCACACGAGCGAGGCGAAATACCAATGGAATCTCAAGGTGGCGCCGGCCTTCAAGCCAACCTTCAAGGAGTATGACAGCATCTTCTATCGGAGTGCTTTCGCCGAACCGAAGGCTGGCCGATGCGACGTCCGCTGTTCTCTGTGCGGTGTGCAGGGAATTCCGTTTATCGGCGCCGCGCGAAGTCAGCCTTCGGGTGAGTTTTTGCGACGTCCTTTCCACGGGCAAGCTCATGCAGAACCCATGACCAATCATGTTCGGAGTTTGTGGGTTAGAGGGATGCTGTCGCGCTGTGAATGTGCGAGACGAAAGGATGGCACCCGAGGCTCGAATATCGAGCCGGAAGTCATCGGAATCCCAAGTGGAATGGCCGCGGTATTCGACTGGCACGTGATACGCCGGATTGTTCTTGCAGTTTGCCAATCCCCTGAACCGGAGACCCCGATGGCAGTCGGCGAAAGTGGGATAACTTCCGATGGCGATAGCGAGCATTTTACCTAGACTTCCCTTCGGCTCTATCGCAAACCAGTCAACTCGCCAGAGGTACCCGTGTACGCCAGGGAATGTCGAGCTGAATGTGCTCTGTGTGGGTAGCGCAGAGGAGGCTCGGAGCGCGGCGAAGCGGACCGCTCCATCAGTACGTAAATTCGGACAGAGATGCCGTACCGCGACGGGACTCTTCTTGGTGCGTTTGCACCTGACAGAGCGAGGGGGATTGCGGCCAACTTCGATCTCCGCTCGGGAAACACTGACTTGCGAGCAGCGTGATGTCATATGCGCCTCCGGGCGGAGCAGCCCAAAACGGATGCGAGCGGCGCAAAGCTAACTCCACTCGACGACGGTGTCCAATGAATTTTCGGGAGTCTGTTATTCCTGGGAGGAATAACTAAAGGAAAGTTAGAGCGCTTCGGTGAGTAAAGTTGTTATCGATGCCGCCATGAAAGTCTCCACTCGATTCGCGACAAAGGACATAGCCAGCATGACTCCGCTGAAGCTTCCGATTACCCGCATACCTTCCGGACCCGCAGCGACGGATTTACCGTCAAAACGACATGGCCAGCCGCTCGCTACGTGGAGAATATTCTGGCGCATTTGTCGATGATTGTCATTGCCGCAAGTCCAGCTATTTCAACACGCTCGCACTCACCAATCGGCTTGTTCGACAGAACTTGGAGTGAGGGATCGGCCCTCGTACTGCTGTTATTCCTGTGAGGAATAACAGACTCCCGAGAATTCATTGGACACAGCGGCAAGGCTGAATCAAATTGCTTACTACAACCGATCCTGCACGGAGTTTAACAACCGAGCGATCAGGCCACTTGACTGAAACTAAATCTGCGTTTGCGGAAAATCGGAAGAGGGGCCAAATTAAGCCGTTTTGTCGACCTTTCTACAGGAGTTCATCATGTCCGCTTCCCAGCCATCGAGGTTCGCTCCCTCTCCCAGCCAGCCCCGACCAAGGCCTGAATTCGTCTTCGAGCCACTCTTGGACAGCGATGAAGCGGCAGAGTTGCTTCGCATTCACCCAAAAACGCTGCAGCGCATGGCTCGCAATCGCCAGATTCACGGAATCCAGGTCGGGAAGCTATGGCGATTCCGGGCCTCTGATCTGGAGATTTGGCTGAGAACCAGGAAGGCCGGCTAAGCCGCGGTCTTCCACAGATATTCACCATCGACCCACCACTCCACTTGCGCTAAGCTGAGGCAGCCATCCGTGTCGCCTCTCACAAAGGAGGATTGATGAGGCGCACGAGTCATCAGCACGGGAGCCTGAAACTGGCGGATCGCAGGAAAGGAAAGGTTTGGGAGTTCCGATGGAGAGAAGTTCAAATAGACGGTGCGGTTTGTCGAAAGAACATCGTCGTCGGGACTCTGGAAGAATTTCCGACCGAATCGGCAGCGCAGTCTGCGGTCGATGCAATCCGTCTAACGATCAACCGACAAACCCCGCAACAATTGCTCAAGAACGTGAGCGTCGAGACCCTCGTCAAGCACTACCAGGAGCACGAACTGCCGGACATTTTTTCCAAGCAGAAGCCAGCGACTGGAAGCTCAGACGAGCATCACAAGTCCTACTCCACGCAGTATGCCTACGACATTTACTTGAAAAAGTGGGTTCTTCCACGCTGGCGGTCATACCGTCTTTCCGAAGTGAAGGCGGTGGATGTCGAAGCGTGGTTGAAAACAATGCCGTTGGCACGTGGGAGCAGGGCCAAAATCAGGAATCTGATGAGCGCCTTGTTTTCTCATGCAATCCGGTGGGAGTGGACGGAACGAAACCCGATCAAGAGCGTACGTCAGAGTGCGAAGCGTATGAGGACGCCCGATGTCCTGACATCCGACGAGATCATGGCACTACTCAAAGAACTGCCAGAACCTCTTCGAACGGCGGCAGAACTGGATGCTTTCACCGGTTTGCGACGTGGAGAACTGATCGGCTTGCAATGGGAGGATGTGGATTTCGAGAACCTCGTAATCCATGTTCGCCGTTCCGTTGTGATGATGGTCCAGGGCGCTCCGAAGACGGAAGCTTCCGCAAAGGATGTACCGCTCGACGCTGCTTTGGCCGAGTCTCTGCTCAAACTGAGGCTAACTGCTCCGTACAATCGCGAAACAGACTGGGTGTTTGCCTCGCCGACGATGAAAGGCAAGCAACCGCTCTGGCCAGAAACTCTCTGGCGACGATACGGGCGACCGGCAGTGAAGGCGGCGAAGATCCAGAAGCGGGTCGGTTTCCACACCTTCCGTCACACGTACACAACTTTGCTCACTCAGAACAACGAGGAAGTGAAGGTGGTACAGGAGCTCCTACGTCATGCGAACAGTCGCATTACGCTGGATCTTTACGCTCAGGCGGGAATGCCGAACAAGCGGCTGGCACAAAGCAAACTGGTTCGGATGGTACTCAACAAGGGAGAAGCACTGGCCTAACTGGACCAAATTGGACCATGACGCAAATTGCCAATTCCTTGCAAGTGCTTGAAAGAATTGGCGGGGACGACGAGACTCGAACTCGCGACCTCTGCCGTGACAGGGCAGCGTTCTAACCAACTGAACTACGTCCCCAACCTGATCATTGTGATTGTATCAAAGTCTTTCACGCCTGGGGTGCTGCGGCGCTGCGACCTGCAAAAAAAAACGCAACCAGCATTCAGTTTTGCGGCGCTACACTAAAATCGCCCACGGAGACAATTTTCCGCACTCCCTGCTCGTTACCGCCGACACTTCCCTTCTTCGCCGGTTTCGCCAACAATAGATGTTCATCCGTGTTTGAAGCCAACGCCAACCCGGGCAAGGTCACCATGGCTATGGCGATTGAGCGGTACTTCAATGTAGCGCTCTATCTGCTCGTGCTCACTGGCTTTGGAACACTGGCCTCTACGGGAGGTCTGGATCTGCTGGCGGTGGCCGTCGTCGGGTGCGCCCTGCTAGTTCGCGGGTATCACCTGATCACCCGTCAGGAGTTCGCAGTCCCCGAGCGTTGGACTACCTACCTGACAGTGATCTACGTCGTCATTTACTTCGTGGATTACTTTTTTGTCTCGCGCACTTTCCTGGTCTCCACCGTTCACCTGGTGCTGTTCGGGATGGTGGTTCGTTTGTTTTCTCTGCAGCGCGCACGCGATCACTTCATGCTCGCAGTACTGTCGTTCCTTATGGTGCTGGCGGCTGCGGTGCTCACGGTCGACAGCGTCTTTCTGTTTTCTTTTGCGGGATTCCTGCTGGTCGCAGTCATTACTTTTGTCCTGATGGAGATGCGCCACTCGGTCGCCGAAGACAGCGGGCGCGCCCAGGAACCGAAAGACACCGCGCCTTATCGCCGCATGGCGAATGTCCTGCTCGCGACCGCGCCCCTGCTCATGCTGATGATCCTGGCGGGCGGATCGCTGATTTTCTTTCTCCTGCCCCGCGTTTCGTCGCGCTATTTAAGCGCTTATGCGCCCAGCAGCGATCTCTCGACCGGATTCAGCGACCGCGTACAACTGGGACAGATCGGGCAGATTCAGCAATCCAGTGCTGTGGTCATGCATGTCCAGATCGAAAACGATCTCCAGGGCGCCTACGATTTGAAGTGGCGCGGCGTGGCGTTAAGCCAGTTTGACGGCAGAGTCTGGTCCAACCCTCTTGTGCAAATTGAACTGAATCCCACCGGCGACGGCCGCTATCGCCTGGGAACTCCGACGGGCGATTCCTCGGCAGCTAGTGTCTCCGCCCACAAAGTCCGGTACCACGTGCTGATGGAGCCGATGGGGACCAATGTTTTCTTTCTGGCGGAAAAGCCCGCGGCACTGATCGGAAACTTCAGCCACGTCACGACCGATGCGGGCGGGGCGGTGTATAACCTCGACTCGGACCATCCCGTGACTCGTTACGAAGCGGAATCGGAGCTGACCGAACCCGATGCCAGCGAACTGCGCCTGGCCCCGAACACGGTTTCCCGAGGGCTGGCGCCTTATCTCACGCTGCCTCCGCTCGATATTCGTATTTCAAAACTCGCGGAAGACGTCACCGCTACCGCGCCCACGAACTATGACAAGGCCGTGGTCATAGAGCGCTATCTACGCAACCGTTTCGGCTACACCCTGGATCTGGGGCGAACCGTGCCACGCGATCCGGTCGCCTATTTCCTGTTCGAGAGGAAGAGGGGACACTGCGAATACTTTGCCAGTTCCATGGCTGTGATGCTGCGTTCTTTGCGGATTCCGTCCCGCATCGTCACCGGATTTCGCGGAGGCGAATTCAACGATCTGACCGGGCAGTATGTGGTCCGCGCCAGCAACGCGCACTCCTGGGTCGAAGCATATTTTTCCGGTCAGGGCTGGGTAGGTTTCGATCCAACACCGGGAGGCGATCTGGAAACGCACTCGGGATGGTCGCGGGTGTCGCTGTATGTGGATGCGGCCGCGTCGTTCTGGCGGGAATGGGTGGTCAACTATGACGTGGCGCACCAGCGCTCTCTGGGAGAAGGAGCCGGCCAGAGCGGCCGCCGCCTCTACGAAGACTTGCGCCATTGGTATGGGCGGAATTACAGGACGCTGCTGAAATCTGCTCGGCACACTCACCGGCAGATTTCGCGTTCACCGGGAACCTGGCTCATCGGCAGTGTGGTGGTGTCGGCCCTGTTACTCGTTCTGCTCAATTTCCGTCAGATTATCCGCGGACTGGCCAATCGCAGGCTGCGTGCCCACCCGGACCGCGCACCTCGGCAAGCCGCTTCGCTCTGGTACGACCGGATGCTGCGCAGGTTGGCTCGCCATGGCTGGCGCAAGTCTCCCGGCCAAACACCGCACGATTTTGTCGCCGCCATTCAGGAGCCGGTATTGCAAAGGAAGGTTGCTACGTTTACGCGTGCCTACGAATCCGCGCGCTTCGGGCAGTCCGTGGACGATGCCCGCGCCTTGCCGGAACTGTATGAGGAGATTACGGCGGGAGAAAGATAGCCCATCAGGCGCGGCAAGTTGAAACCCTTGATCGCAGTGGTAAACCGCCGCGCCATCCAAAAACAAGTACAACCGCATTCCCATCGCTCGCTGGGCTAGAAGCGCCGAATGAATCCGCCGCCGACGTAAATGTTGTGTTGATGGCTGCGGACGGTCGTGACATTCAGATCGGGCACGCTGGAATAATAATCCCGCGCCTCCAGCCGGATGCCCCACCGCTGCCACGGCCAGACATCCAACCCACCGCCGAACTGAAACAGGCCGGTAGTGGTGCTGGTCTTGCCAGGGTTGGGTCCGCCAAAAACTAATTGGTTCGATTGCCGGAAAGTACCAAAGCCACCGCCCACGCTCACCCAAGGAGTGACAGTGTCCGCGGAAAAGAAGTTCACCCTGACCGCCGGGGTCACGAAGAACGACTTGTAACTCTCAGGAATTAGATTGTCCCCGGTGTTCAAGTCCATATCGAACGAGTACGCAAAAGGTACTTCGCCAAAGATCCCGAAAATACCGTGGTTCTTAAGCAATCGGCTGTAATTGCCGCCGACGGTCAACCCGTTGCCAAAATGAACGTTGTTGTTACCGCTCGGGAAATTCGCTCCCGGGATGGCTTGTGAACTGACGAAGACGCGACCCAGCGTGGCAGAAATCTCGTTCTTCTGCGCGACCGAATTGGCGACCATTATTCCGACACAAACAATCAGTGCGGCGAGCCGTTTAAGCGACATCTCTCCTCCGGAGTGTTGAGGGATGTAGTTTGTTTTCCTAAGAGTAGCACGGGCACGGCCCATCGGTGTTAACCAAAGTTCCGGCAGTGCTGCGGGGGTTAACAAGGCAGGTGATTCGTGCCTGCCGGTGCATCCGATGATAAAATCAAAGCGTCCCCTTTTCCGGTTGACCGTTTTTCCCGTGCCAGCACAGCAAAACATTTCCGCGAACCCGCCGCAGACTGCCCCGACCAAGGTCGGCTTCGTCAGCCTGGGCTGTCCCAAGAACCTCGTGGACAGCGAGGTCATGATGGGCATGCTTGCCCACGCTGGCGCGGAGCTTACTCCCGCAGCTGAAGATGCCGACGTCATCGTCGTCAACACCTGCTCGTTTATAGGCAGCGCGCAGCAGGAATCGATCGACACGATCCTCGAGATGGCTCGACACAAGGCGGGCGGGAAGGTCAAGAAGCTAGTAGTCGCGGGCTGCCTGGTGGAACGTTTTCGCGGCGAGATTCTAAAAAACATCCCCGAAGTGGACGCGGTTGTCGGCACCGGTGAACTGGAAAAAATTCTGTCCGCCGCCGGGGTTGGGCCCACGAATGGTACGGCGTCCAGCCCATTCAACATTCTGACCTCGCGTCCGGAAGGCGACCATCGCCGGCAGCAGGGACGCTTCGCGCGCGACTCGTGGGACGGCGCCATCGCCGACCTTCCCAACTATCTTTACGACGAAGCCACGCCTCGCGTGCTGGCGACGCCGGGCTACACGGCCTACATCAAGATCGCCGAGGGCTGCGACCATCCCTGCACATTTTGCATCATCCCGCAGTTGCGCGGACAATTCCGCTCGCGGCGTTTCGAGTCCGTGATCGCCGAAGCCGAGCGCTTAGCGCAATCCGGCGTACGCGAGATCACTCTGATTGGCCAGGACACGACCTGCTACGGCGAAGACTTCGGATTGAAAGACGGCCTCGCGCTCCTTCTAGAAAAACTCGCTGGAGTTGAGGGCCTGCGCTGGGTCCGATTCCTCTACGCTTATCCGAACAAGATCACCGGACGCCTGCTCGAAGCCATCGCCGCGCATGACAATATCTGCTCCTATATTGATGTGCCTCTGCAGCATGCCTCGGCGTCGGTCTTGAAGCGCATGAAGCGCGGCGGCGGAGCGGACCTGTTCCTGCGTTCGATTGAAAAAATGCGCCGCACGATTCCGAATCTGACTTTGCGGACTTCTTTTGTAGTCGGATTCCCCGGCGAAACCGAAAAAGAATTCGGCGAACTCTGC
>JAYTFO010000031.1:0-13449 GCA_043734305.1 Acidobacteriota bacterium
CGCTGGTTCCGATCCCGCATCGTCGGCGGACGCACCAACCACTGGGGACGCATCGCCCTCCGCTTTGCTCCCGTGGATTTCCGCTCCAGGACTCGTGACGGCCTCGGCGACGATTGGCCCATCACTTACGAAGACATCGCGCCCTACTACGATCAAGTCGAGTCCTACATCGGCGTCTTCGGCACCAAAGAGAATTTTCCCAGCGCTCCCGACGGCATCTTCCAGCCTCCGCCCAAACTGCGCTGCTCGGAAGTGGTCTTGAAGCGCGCTTGTGAGAAGGCCGGCATCCCATGCATTCCCGCCCGCCTGGCGGTGCTGACTCGTCCCTTGAACGGTCGTCCGGCGTGCCACTATTGCGGCCAATGTGGCCGCGGCTGCCGCGTCGCCGCCAACTTCAGCTCCAGTCAGGTCCTCATTCCTCCGGCGCTCCGGACAGGACGTCTCACTCTCATCACCGGCGCCATGGCCCGCGAAATCCTGGTAGGAAAAGACGGCCGCGCGGAAGGCGTTTCCTACATCGACAAAGCCACGCGCTCCGAAAAGCGCCTGCACGCCAAGGCGGTCGTCGTCGCGGCGAGTGCGTGTGAGTCCGCGCGCTTGCTTCTGAATTCCAAGTCATCGCTCTTCCCTGCCGGCATTGCGAATTCTTCCGGCGCCGTCGGACGCTATCTAATGGACTCGGTCGGCAGCAGCGGCGCGGGATATTTTCCGCAGATGGAGAAGATTCCTCCCCACAATCACGACGGCACCGGCGGCATGCACGTCTATGTTCCCTGGTGGAAGTTCGACCGCCAAAACGATTTCCCGCGCGGCTATCACATCGAGATGGGAGGCGGCCGCGACATGCCGGGCGTCGGAATGTTTCATGACCTTTGCGACGGCGTCGAAGGTTACGGCCTAAGCCTGAAGCAGGCTTGCCGCAAGAGCTACGGCACCGTTCTGGGCTTTGCCGGACGTGGTGAAATGATTCCCAACCCCGACAGTTTCTGTGAAATTGATCCCGACCGCGTGGACCAGTGGGGCATCCCCACCCTTCGTTTCCATTTCAAGTGGAGCGATCACGAAATCAAGATGGCCAAGGATATGCAGGAAACTTTCCGCTCCATCGTAGCGGCCGCCGGTGGAACGTACCTGACCACCACCGATTCGAACGGAGACAACCCGTACGGCATTGAAGACGGTGGCGTCATCATTCATGAAATCGGCACCGCTCGCATGGGCCCGGACCCGAAGACGTCTGTCCTCAACGGATACTGCCAGGCGCACGACGTGAAAAACCTTTTCGTGACCGACGGCGCCAGCTTCGTCAGCAACCCGGACAAGAACCCCACGCTGACAATTCTTGCCCTGTCCTGGCGCGCATCCGATTACCTGCTTGATCAGGCAAAGAAGGGGAATCTGTAACTCGAGGACCGTATGCCATCGAATCCGATCAGCCGTCGCGACATTCTAAGAACACTCGCCCTGGGAGCTGCAGGAGCCTCGGTTTTGCAGATCATTCCCCTGCAAGCCGCGGAACACGTTCATTCCCTGTTAGCGCTGGAAAAAGCGCGCACTCCCGGAGCGAAATACAAGCCCAAGTTTTTCTCCGCGCATCAGTACCAAACCCTGACCGCCCTCTGCGACTTCATCATCCCCGCTGACGAGCAATCCGGCGGCGCCGTGGAAGCAGGCGCGCCCGAATTTATCGACTTGCTCACCAGCGAAAGCAAAGACTATCAACTCACGCTGGGCGGCGGCTTGATGTGGCTCGACAGCGTATGTACGGATCGGTACAGCCACACTTTTCTCGATTGCACACCCGCACAAAAGAAAGACATGCTGGATCAAATCGCCTACCGCAAGAATGCAATCTCCGATCCCAGCATCAGTCAGGGCATCGAGTTCTTCGCCTTCCTCCGCAACCTCACCACCGACGGTTTCTACACCAGCGCGATTGGCATCAAAGATCTGCAATACATCGGCAACACCGCGCTGATAGATTTTCCGGGATGCCCCAACCCACCTGAAATGTAGCGCCAGCGCCCCGCCGGCCCGAAAGCAGGCGAAGCCTGCTCCGCTGTGCTCTTCACTTCCCCGATGAAAACCGGCTCAAGAATTCGCCCTTGCAGCTGTCTTGGGGTGGCGCACCGGTTCACGTTGCGATTGAGGCTCTATTTTGATTCTGGCTTCGGCCGCTGGTGTACTCCACTAACGCAAAATCTTCTCTAATCGCCCACCGCCCGCTTCCTCTCAATCACCACCCCCGACTTATCCGCATACACCGTCTCCCACTCCGCCGGAAGCTGCCCAAGCAAATTCGCCAGGGTCGAATCCGGCTGCAGCACAAACGTCCTGATCGGCCACTTCTTCAGCACGTCCTGCCATCCCGGCTCCGCTTGCGTCAGGATCAGATACTCGCGAAACCGATCGGATCCATACAAATCGTGGCGATCGTCAATCAGCACCAGCCGCCTGGGATAAAGACTGTAGATAAAATATCCTCCCCATTGATCCGGCCCAAAGATCGGCTCCGTGCTCTGTTCCCGCTTCAGATAGCCAATCGCCCCCGACGGAAAATGCTCCGCATCAAATTCGTTATGAATGATTTGCTGCGACCCGACCCGGCCGCCGTTCAGACAAATCGCCAGCGCCGCGATCACACCCACCACCGGCCACAAGTATCCGCGCAAGCTGAATTCCTGTTCACGAGCCCGCGCCGCGAACCCCGCCAGCCACTCCGTCGCGCGCCGCACCACCGCCCATGCTCCCGGACGCTTCGCCAGCCGCGCCACACTCTCCCACAACCTCGGCCCCGCGATCAGCACCAGTAATATCGCCGACACCGGCAGGTTACGCACCGCATACACACCAGACCAAGCCGCCATTAACACAATCAACCACTGACTTAGCCGAATTTTCCCGCGATTTCCCACCGCCGCCATCAACACCAGCACCAGGATCACCACAAAACAGCGCTGTCCCCATCCATGAAAATCTGGTGACCGAAATTCCGCAATCCGATTCATCAGATACGGATCGCCCAGATACCGAACGATGTGCTCGTGCAGCCGCAGTCCATACGGATTGAAAACCGTCGCCCCTGCTGACGCCGCAAACATCCAAGCCATGGCCCGCGCCCGAAGTCCATTGCGAATCCTAGCCAAGACATCCGGCTCTCGCATGCTCTCCACAAACGCCGCGACCGCGTAGATCGCAAGCACCACCATCCCCAGCAGCCATCCGCCGTGCAGATTCACCCACAGCAACATCAACGCAGGAAAGAACCAGCGCAGCCACCACGGCGCGCTTCCCTGCTCCCACCGTTCGAGCGCGATGAACCACAACAGCATGAACAGCCAGCTCACAATATGCGGCCGAGCAAACACATGAATACTCGACGCCCCCAGCACCAGCAGCCACAGCAGCACAGCGACCGGCAATCCGGCTCCACGAGCGAGTAACTGCCTGAACAAAATTGCGAAGGTAGTCGCCATTAACAACGCGGCCAGCCACACCACTCCGTTCAATCCCATGGAATTGTGGACAACCCCCAGCAGCGCGTCATAGAGCCATTCCCAAGCAAACCAGGCCTGCCCGTGCATGGTGGAAGAAAACGAATCAACCCGCGGGACGGAATGCGCAGCCAGAATCTGCTCGCCCGCGCGGATATGCCATCCGATGTCTGCATCCGCCAGCGGACGATTCGAGAGCGGCCCCATCAGCAGCGCCCAAAACGCAACCACAAAGATCAGATCGCCCACCGATGGCAGGAGGTAACGCAAAACAATTGGACTGGATTCCGGCGGAGTGGAAGTCATCGCAGTGGGAAGAAAGAGAAAAAGAAGTGTATGGCAGGATCAGGGCCGAGGCCAGCGAAATGATGCTCGCGAGGGCCTTGCCAACAAATGGAGCGTCCGTTATGGGGAAAGTACGGCCGTTGGAGTTACCTCGGCGATGCGCAGTCCCTTTTTAGCTTTTGACCACGGACACTTCGCAATATTCTAGGTGGCAGAGTATTCTGCGCCGGGCCTCGCCGCGCACGCCTGGACGCCGCACAATTGAGATCGGCGGTACGCTGCCGGACATGCGCATCGACATCGATGACATCATGGCCGACGGCGAAAAAGTCATTCACCGCTTCACCTTCCACGGCACCCACCGCGGCGAGTTCCTCAAAGTCCCGGCCACAGGAAAGTCCGAGCGCGCGTCCGGCGTCCACATTAACCTTTTCAAGGATGCCAAATGCATCGAGGTCTGGAGTATCCACGACACCTTCGCGTTCCTGTCCCAGATCGGCGCCGTCCCGCAACTCCGCGAAATGCGCTGACGCCTATTGCACCACCTGGTTGACCACGTTCGACGTGCTCTTGGCGGATGCAGCATTCCCCAGGTACACAGCCGTGATTGGGTGCGTACGCACCGCGAGCGCGGATGTGGTAATTTTGGCTACGCCAACTTTCAGCGTCGTGAATCCGATCGTTATTGTCCCGTCCACAAATTTCAGATTGCCCTTTGGCATTGGCCCACCCGATGTGACTGTCGCCGTGAAGGTCACCGCCTGACCATAGGCAGAGGGATTCAGACTCGAACTTAGGGCTGTGGTTGTCGGGTTCTTGTTCACCACCTGCGTAACTGTCCCCGTACTCGGCTTGAAGCTCGCATCCCCGGCGTAGGCTCCCTTGATGGTGTGCATCTTCACTGGGAGAGCGGCAGTTGTAAATGCTGCCCTCCCGCTCGCCAGCGCTACTGAGCCCAGCACCTTTTTCCCGTCGTAGAATGTCACCAATTCACCATCAGGAATCGTGCCGTGATTCGGCGTGACCGTAGCTGTGAACGTCACTGCCTGCCCAAAGACCGAAGGCGACCCCGAAGTGGCCATCACCGTCGTCGATGGGATAGACGGCTTCCAGATGGTCTCCGTCAATATGGCGGAGGTGCTACGAGTATTATTCTCGTCACCCGAGTAAGTGCCCGTGATCGGGTGAACGCCCGCCGTCTTGTACGACGTTGAGTACGCTGCCTGACTGCCCGCCAATGGCACTGTTGCGATCGTCACTCCCCCGTCTTGGAATATTACCGTTCCCGTCACGGCTCCGCCGTATTGGCTGTTCACTGTGGCAGTGTAAGTGACGGGCTTACCGGCAAACGCTGGATTGACGGACGAAACCACTGAGGTCGCGCTCGTCGCCTTAGTCACCAACTCGTTCACCGGGGATGACGTGCTGGGGCTAAAGCCGAAGGAGCCCTGGTACGCAACGGTCATCGAATGTGAACCCACGGTCAATGAAGAAATAGAAATCGATACCGTGCCGTTAACCAGCGCCCCGCGCGCAACCAATGTTGCGCCATCAAAAAACATGACGTTTCCGCTGGGCGCACCCGACGAAGAACTCACCACCGCAGTAAACGTGACGGGCTGCCCGAAGACTGAGGGGTTGACTGCAGAGCTCAAATTGGCCGTCGTGGGGCTCTCGGATTCAGCGTTAAGCAGCACCCCCACTGCGCCGTCAAAGTTACTATTCCCAAACACGTTCGCAGCCACTAAGTCGGGCTTGCCGTCTCCGTTCATGTCGGCCGCTACCGCCGACAAGGCAAGCTGTCCGCCCGAGCCATAGGTAAGCACCGGCTGGAAAGTGCCGTCAAACTTCCCCAACAGGACGCCTAGTGCGCTGTTGCCTCCAGCCAATATCAGGTCGGGGTTGCCGTCTCCGTCTACATCGGACGCCACAATAGAACCCCCAGTGTTCCCCCCCGAGTCGTAGGTCACCGCTCCTTGAAAGGTTCCGTCGCCGTTACCCAGCAGGATGCCGACCAGGCCGTTTACCCCATTATTACGGAGATTGTCTACCTCCAGGTCGAGCTTGCCATCCCCGTTCAAATCTGCGATCGCTACCGAATATGGATCTGGCGAGCCCGTGCCATACTTGACCGGGGTCTGGAAGGTCCCGTCGCCGTTGCCAAGGAATATCTCTACTGCATTGCCCACGAAGCTAGTCACCACCAAGTCGGGCCGATGGTCGCCGTTGACGTCCCCTACCGCTACCGAAGTCAGCGCTCCCCCACCGTAAGCGACTGCCTGCCGAAAGGTTCCGTCGCCGTTGCCCAACAGCACATCCAGCGCGGGGCTAATACAGCAAACTCCATCACTGCCAGACGAGTGAGCTACCGCTAGGTCGGGTTTGCCATCTCCGTTGAAATCCCCGACGGCCATCGAAACTGCCAAAAAACCGCCGGAGTCATATGTTGCCACCGGCTGGAAAGTGCCGTCGCCGTTGCCCAGCATTATGCCCACGGAGCCGTTCCCGGAATTACAGTTGGTCGCGCTGGCACATTTGTTCGCCACTATAATGTCCGGCTTGCCGTCCCCATTCACGTCCGCCACCGCTATTGAAACGGGAGTTTCACCGCCTGAAGCATAGGATACTGCTGGCTGGAGGGTTCCGTTGCCGTTGCCTAGCAGCACAGTCACGGTGCCGTCAAAGCCCCACAGATAGTACTTACAGTCGCTGCTGTTGTTGCCGCACCAGTCCGCCACGATCACGTCCGGCTTGCTGTCCCCGTTCAAGTCCGCCACCGCTACAGCCTCGGCAGCGTTCCCGCCCGAATCGTAGCCAACCGCTGGGAAGAAGATGGGCGCGTTCGAATCCGGCTGAACCGGGCCACGACGTTTTGCATGCGAGCGGCCCGCAGGAGAACGCCCGGCGCCATCAGTGCCGCGTATCAACGGGTGCTCCGCTTGTACGGGCGTGGAGGCCACCGGCGGAGCCGACACGGAGTTCGCCTGTCCCGACGGCCGACCCGTGCCCGTCACTTGCCCAAGAACGGCGACGGCGATCAAGAGAATCAGAATAGCGCAAAAAAGAGCAGAGAGGCTGCGAGAGTAGTTGCGAGTAACGTTGCGCATCATGGAAAACCTCCTCGCCGGCCAGAATCAGGGGCCCTGGGTAACTCATCCAGCCGCGCGAATATCTGAGTAACATTAAAGAAACAAGTTCTGAAACTTCCGCCGCCGTGCCATCACTGGAAGCAGCGAGAGAACAGGAACTTGAAATCGGGGCCGTGCCCTCGTCCGGCGTCCACATTAACCTCTTCAAGGATGCCCAATGCATCGAGGTCTGGAGCGTCCACGACACCTTCGCGTTCCTGTCCCAGATCGGCGCCGTCCCGCAACTCCGCGAAATGCGGTGACGCCTATTGCACCACCTGGTTGACCACATTCGACGTACTCGTAGCGGACGCGGCGTCCCCCGTGTACTGCGCCGTGATCAAGTGCGCACCTACCGCAAGCGTGGACGTGGCCAGCGTCGCGACGCCACCGCTCAGCCTCGATTTCCCAAGAGTGGTCGCTCCGTCCTTGAACGTCACTCTGCCGGTCGGACCCGGTCCCGCCGATGTCACCGTAGCCGTAAAGGTCACTGCCTGACCATCCAGCCGCGCGAATATGTGAACAACATAAAGAAACAAGTTCTGAAACTTCCGCCGCCGTGCCATCACTGGCGGCAGCGAAAGAACAGGAACTTGAAATCGGGGCCCGACGGTGTGGTCGCAAGAGGGGGACAGTAGAGCGATCCTACAGCCGATAGGATCGGCATGAATTACCAGTGCGTCTTCGCCAGTCGCTCCGCCGAGTCGTACTGCTTGTATCACCGTGGCAGGCACGGCGCAAGTAATTCAAATGATATTGCCCCACTCGACATCACGAGGGCAGGTTGAAGGCCCGGTCCCATATTGGTCAAATCTCAGTCGTGCGCGTCGCTCGCCACCAGTTCACCGGAGCGTGCGCCCTCTTCGGACGTATCCGCTTTGCGCCGTTTCAGCGACTTCAGCCACTGCTCGAACTTATCCAGATAGATGTAGTAAACCGGCGTGATGTAAAGCGTCAGCATCTGTGAAAATACCAGCCCGCCCACCACCGCCAGTCCTAGCGGACGCCGCGATTCCGCTCCCGCGCCTAGGCCGAGCGCAATCGGCAACGTGCCCATCAGCGCCGCCATCGTCGTCATCATGATCGGACGGAACCGCAGCAGCGCGCCTTGATAGATCGCCTCCGCCGGCGATTCGCCCGTTGTGCGCTGCTTCTCAAGCGCAACGTCAATCATCATGATGGCGTTCTTCTTCACAATCCCCACCAGCATGATCACGCCCACAAACGCATACAGATTCAAGTCAACCTTGAAAATCATCAGCGTGAGCAACGCGCCAAATCCCGCCGACGGTAGCCCGGAAAGAATGGTTAGCGGATGAATAAAACTTTCGTACAAAATTCCCAGCACCAGGTAGATCACCGCAATCGCCACAATCAGCAGAATGCCCAACCCGCTCAGCGACGACTCGAATGCCTGCGCTGTTCCCTGAAAGCTGGTTGACATATCCTGCGGCAGCGTCTCCCCCGCTATCTTGTTCACCGCATCCACCGCATTGCCCAGCGCAACGCCCGGACGCAAATTAAACGACACTGTAACTGCTGGTAGCTGTCCCAGATGATTGATCGCCAGCGGCCCCAGGCTCGGCGAAAACTGCGCCACGGCATTCAGTGGCACAAGCTGCCCTCCCTTGGATCTGACATATAGCATCGACAGCACCGATGGATCCGCTTGAAATTGTGGCTGTAACTCGGTCACAACGCGATAAGTATTAGACGGCGCATAAATCGTTGAAATCTGGCGCGCACCATACGCCGTATAGAGTGCGTCTTCCACCTGCGCCGCCGTGATGCCCAGTGTTGAAGCCCTGTCCCGGTTGATCTTTACGTCGATCTGCGGATTCTTGATCAGCATGTCGCTCGTAACATCCTGGAGCAAATTACTCACACGCGGATCACTGCGCAGCTTGCTCTCCAGCTTAGGCGCAGCGTCATACAGTTCTCTAATATCAGGACTTTGCAGAGTGAACTGATACTGGCTCTTGGTAAGTTGGCCGCCAATGCGGATGGTCGGCAGCATTTGGGGATAGGCATTGATGCCGGGCACAACCGCCAGTTTTTCGCGGATCTCCTGCACCAGGTCGGGCGCCGCTCCGCGCTGGTTACGCGGCACCATATGGATAAAGATACGTCCCTGATTGCTGCTCTGCGAGACCGACGAACTTCCACCTCCCACCGTGCTGTTGTACGAACCCACCCAGGGCAATTTCATCACGATGTCGTTCAGTTCCAACTGGTGCCGCACCATGCTGTCGTAGGAAATCCCCTGCGGCCCTTCCGTGAATACAAAAATGAAACCCTGATCCTCGTCGGGCAGAAAGCCCTTGGGAATCATGCGGAACATCTGCACTGTAGCCACCAGCACAATCAGCGACACCGCCATCGTAGCCGCGCGATGGCGCAATGTGAATTGCAGCGTGCGGTCATAGAACCGCAGCATGCCGTCAAAAAAACCTTCCGTGATCTGCCACAACCGCCCGTGCTTGGCCTCCCCATGGGGACGCAGGAATCGGCTGCACAACATGGGCGTTAGGCTGAGTGAAACGAAACCAGAAACCAGGATGGCCGCGCCAATCGTCACCGCAAACTCGTGCAGCAACCGTCCCACCAACCCACTCATGAACAACACCGGGATAAACACGGCCGCCAAAGACAACGTCATCGACACGATCGTGAAGCTGATTTCTTTCGAGCCGCGCAACGCCGCCGTCATGGGCCGTTCGCCCATCTCCATGTGGCGCACGATGTTCTCCAGCACCACGATAGCGTCGTCCACTACGAAGCCCACGCACAAAGTAAGTGCCATCAGCGACAAGTTGTCGAGCGAGTAACCCAGCCTGTACATCACCGCAAAGGTCCCCACTAATGACAAAGGCAGAGCGAGGCTGGGAATTGCGGTAGCGGAGACATTCCGCAGGAAAAGAAAGATAACCAGCACGACCAGAACCAACGCCAGCAAGAGCGTCGACTTCACATCGCTGACCGAATCCCGGATGCTGACCGACCGGTCATAGAGAACATTCATCCTGACCGATGGCGGCATCTGCTCCTGAAAACTGGGCAGAAGTTTCTTGACGTTGTCCACGACCTCGACCGTGTTGGTCCCGGGCTGGCGTTGGATCGCCAGCATGATGGAGCGGCGCTGGCCGCCCTCGCGGTCGAAAAACCAACTCGCGGTCTTGTCGTTCTCCACACCGTCCCGCACCGTGCCCACGTCGGAGAGCCGCACGGGCGCGCCATTCCGGTACGTGACGATCAGCGGCGCATACTCCGCTGCCTTATTCAGTTGCCCCGTTGCTTGGACGATAAACGCCTGATTCGCTCCATACAGCGTGCCCGTGGGCAGGTTCACGTTACCGCTCTGAATCGATTGCGTCACTTCATCGATGCCGACCTGGCGGCTGGCCAGCTCGCGCGGATCGAGCGAAACGCGCACCGAATATTTCTGCGCACCCATCACCTGCACTTGCGCCACGCCGCTCACCATCGAGACGCGCTGCGCAATCAGCGTCTCGGCGTACTCGTCAACGTCCGAAAGCCGGAGCGTCGGCGAGTTCAACGACATGTACACTACCGGCTGGTCTGCCGGATTCACTTTCTGATACGAAGGCGGACTCGGCATGTTCTGCGGCAAGTCGCGCGCCGCCTTGGCGATCATCGCCTGCACATCCTGTGCCGCCCCATCGATATTGCGGCTCAGACTGAACTGCAACGTGATCTGCGTGGATCCTTGCGAACTGGTCGAAGTCATCGAGTCCAGCCCGGCGATGGTCGAGAACTGGCGCTCCAGCGGCTGCGCCACCGCCGACGCCATCGTCTCCGGCGTCGCTCCCGGCACGCTCGCGCTCACCAGCAACGTGGGGAAGTCGACATTCGGAAGATCGCTCACCGGCAGCTGTCGGTATCCCATGATGCCGAACAAAAGAATCGCCAGCATGACCAAAGTGGTCATCACCGGCCGCCGGATAAAGCCTTCTGCAATGTTCATGGGAAACCCTGGCACTCAGCAATCAGCAATCAGCATTCAGCATTCAGCCAGCCACTGGGTTTAGCTGAGTGCTGAATGCTGAGTGCTGACGGCTGCTTCACCTGCACCTTACTACCCGGAACCAGCCGTAACTGTCCATCGGTGACAATACGTTCGCCCGCTGCCAACCCCTTTTGCACAATCAGTTGCCCGGACTGTTGCGCTTCGGTGGTCGTGACTGGACGCACCTCAACGGTGTTGTCGTCCTTGATGACGTACACATAGGGTCCCTGCTGCCCGTTCTGGATCGCCTGCGACGGAATCACCAGCGCATTGCTTTGTGTCTTCAGCGTCAGATATACATCCACAAACTGCCCCGGCCACAGCCGCCGATCGCTGTTGGCAAACACTCCCTTCAGCTTGATCGTGCCCGTGCCCGAATCCACCATGTTATCGATGAAACTCAGCTTGCCGGTAATCGTGCCTCGAGTGTCGCCCGGAATCATCGTCTGCACCGGCAAACTACCGCGGCGCGAATATTGCTTCACGTCCGCCAGATACTGCTGCGGCACCGTGAACGTCACATAGATCGGCTCGACCTGATTAATGTTAACCAGCGCCGGCACATCATTCGCCTTGATCATGTTCCCCTGATGCACGAGTAAGTTGCCCGTGCGGCCATTGATCGGAGAATTGATCGATGCGTAGTTCAGCTGCACGCGGGCATTTTCCAGCGAGCCTTTATCGGCACGCACGGCCGCCTGCAGCGCCGCCGCGTTCGACGCCACCCGGTCATACTCCTGCGTCGAAATAACTCCGGCCTTCACCAGAGCCTCGTAGCGCCGTTGTTCGCTGAGCGCGTTCTGCGCTTGCGCTTCGTCCCGCGCCAGAGCGCCTTCCGCGCGCCGCACATCCGCTTCCAGGGGCCGCTTGTCGAGCGTAAAAATCAGTTGCCCTTTTTGGACGTCCTCACCTTCCTTGAAAAACACGCCCGTCAACTCGCCCGTGATCTGAGTTTTCACCGACACCGTCGAGTAAGCTTCCACCGCACCGATGGCGTGCACCTGGAGAGGAACATCCTTCTGCTCGACCGTCGCCGCCAACACCGGCACCGGTGGCGGCGGTCCCGGAGCAGCCGTGGTTCCGACGCAAGCCGAGAGTAAGCTCAGTCCAGCTGCCAGCAGCGCAACCCGAAAATATTTGAACCAGTCTTTCATCATTGCCTATCTCACCAGATGCTTTAGACGTTTCCGGCGCGGCAAAGTTTTTCGCGGCCCCCGCGCTACTTTTTTCTCCGCCCGCACACCCTGAAGCCAGATCCCGGCCAGCGTCCGGCTCACCTCGTGCAAATCGAAATCCTGCACCCGTTTCCCGCCGTAGAGTTCCTGAATCCACGAGTGATAGACCACCATCCCAAGAAATCCGCGCGCCGCCAGCAAAGGATCGACCTTGCGGAAGCGTCCCGCGGCGATTCCCTGCCGCACAAAACGCGCCATCACTTCAAAATAGTCCACGATGTAATTGCGAAAAAAACGTTCGGAGAGCTCGTGCTTTTCCAGCGCGCTGTACAACAGCAACCGGGAAAGTGTTTGATCCTTGGCGCGGCGTTCCAGCACATCGAACGCTACCCGAGAGAGGATATCAAGATCGTCCCCGCCCGCCTCCAGATTCTCGAGCAGGTGCTCGATTGGAGACGCGCAATCAATCTTCCGCTCGATCACCGCCCAGTACAGTTCTTCTTTGCCAGGAAAATGGCGAAAGATCAGCGCCTCAGTGACACCGGAACGTTCTGCGATCAGTTTGGTGGTTGTCCCCTGGAATCCCTGCTGCGCAAACAGGCCGGTGGCTACGTCGAGAATCTGCTCCCGGCGATCGGCGGAGGAATAGCGGGTTTGAGCGGTGGCCACAGGTCGCCCTAGGAAGTAAGTAAACACTTACTTATAGGAGAGAGCGAGCCCCAGTGTCAAGAGCGCTCGGAAGTGTGAATCACCTACCGCAGAAACCCAATCCCCACCCGCAGGTTGTACAGCAGGCTTTCAGGAATCGTCGCCGACAGCGTCAGTCCCAGCACCGCGTGCACGATGCCGAGCAGGTAGATACTGCGATAGCGGCGAAACATTTCGCAAAAAAATAATCCGCCGATCAGAGTAAACGTCGTCAGCACCAAATTCGGCACGTGGGTGATCGCAAAGAATGTAGCTGTAACCCAAATCGCGGTTGAGCTTCCCCACAACTCCTCACAGCGCGTGAAGAAAAAAGCTTGCAGCATGAATTCCTGCGCCAGCGCCCAGACCATATACTGCCAGGCCAGATGCATGTCCGGAAAAAGCGGATTGACAGGAACTGGCCCTCCCACCCAGTGCGTCAGAGATATCAGCAGTATGGCGCTGGTTAGGCCGACACCCAGCATCAAGCTGGTGCCCATCGCATTGGGCAGCCCCAAACCCAGCCTTCGGACCGACGGCCTGTCTACCAGTGCAAACGTCCCCACAATGATGCCTGCCGCCAGCGCCCATCGGTTCCGGACCGACAGCCGCGCCGCCCAGACTCCGCACTCCACCGCAAGAAATGCAATGAT
>JAYTFO010000032.1:0-10931 GCA_043734305.1 Acidobacteriota bacterium
GCTCTCCGCTATTTTAACTTGTCCAAAATTGCATCGGTCATCTGAACAGTCGAAGCCGCGCCCTGGCTGATGGCTTTTGAACCGCCCGTCAGACGCATCATATCGTAGGTGCGAACTTTGCCTTCTTTTATAACCGTGGCAATGGCCTGGCGAATGCGATTTGCTTTCTGATCTTCGTGAACGCGATCGAGCATCATGGCGGCGGAAAGGATCATTGCGATTGGATTGACGATGGGCGGATTCAGTTCCGCATACTTCGGCGCGGATCCGTGGGTGGGTTCGAAAACCGCGACGTCATCGCCGATGTTGCCGGAGGCGGCGAAACCGAGGCCGCCGACAAGTCCGGCGAAAGCGTCGGAGAGAATGTCACCGAACAGGTTTGACGCAACGATCACGTTGTACTCTTCCGGATTCTTGTTCAGCCACATCAGCTGCGCGTCGATGTTGGTGGACCAGAGCGCAATTCCGGGATAATTCTGCGCAACTTCCTTGGCGACTTCTTCCATCATGCCGGAAGTTTCGCGCACCACGTTGGGCTTCTCGCAGATGGTGACGCCTTTGAAGCCACGCTTCTTTGCATATTCAAACGCGGCGGTAACGATACGCTGCGCGGCAGTGCGGGTGATGATCCGGCAACTGACGGCCAGTTCGGGGCCGGGGACGTCGGCAAAAGCTTTGAATCGGGGATGGCTGTTCAGGGCAGCGCGCACGTTGTCGGGAGGATTCGTCCACTCGACGCCGGCGTACATGCCCTCGGTTCCCTGGCGGAAGACGGTGGTGTCGATGAGAGGCTCGTCGAAGCCGCCGTCGGTTCTTTTGCGAATGTAGTTCAACGGATTGCCAGTGAAGCCGACGCAGGGACGCAGACAGGTATCGAGATTGAACTTCTGCCGCATGGTGACGATGGGCGAGTAATAGACGTAGCCCTTGCCTTGCAGTTCCGGCTTCAGTTCCGCTTGCGCGGCTTTGTTGGGCTTGGATGTGATCGCTCCGAACAAACCGAGTTTGTGTTTTGTGAGCAATTCAATGGTGCGATCGGGAAGGGCGTTGCCGTGCGCGCACCAGGAATCCCAGCCGATGTCGGCGTGGATATATTCGGCGTCGAAGCCCACGGCCTTCAGGACGCGCAATGATTCCGGTAAAACCTGGTTGCCAATGCCGTCGCCCGGCATGGAGATGACTGTGTATTTCGCCATGATTGCTCCTTAATGAAATCAAAGTCCAAAGGCTTTCACCGCCGAGACGCGGAGAGCGCCGAGAGAATTCTTAGAAAAATCTTTCGCCCAACCAATACAGATTATTCTTTTCTTTCTCTTGCGCCTTCTTGGTCAGACGGCCAACCGCTTTGCTACCAAATTCTCGACTCCGCCGGCGATCACCAGCGACTGGGGAACGCTTCCCAATGCCGGGAAAATAAATTTCTCGCCGCGCCAGGTGATTGTGCTGGCGGTGAAATCGATGTCGACTTCATCGCCGGGAATGATCGTCTTGTCTTTCGCGGCGATCTCTTTCGCGAACTGCTCGCGCAGGCGGGCTACGAAGTCGGGCACTTCAATGCACAGAAATCCATTGTTAAATGCGTTGCGGAGATAAGTCTGCGAAAAACTGGCCGCGATTACGAGCGGAATATTTTTTGCCTTCAGGCAGGTTACGGCTTGTTCGCGGCTCGATCCGGTGCCGAAGTTGAACTGGCTTACGATCACGTCGCCAGCCTGGGTGCGGGTTGCAAATTGCAGATCGTAATTTTCCATGACGACCTTGGCCATCATCTCGGGCGTCATGTCGTCGCGATAGGTGTAGTCTTTGCCGTAGATGGCGTCGGTGTTGACGTTATCCTGCGGCATGAAGATGAGTCTGCCCTTTACGCGCTGGGGAAAGCCGGCGAGAATCTCTACTTTTTCCGCGCTGCTGGATGCGGTGGCCAGTTCGGTGTAATGTCGTTCGGGCGCGCCGGCGATGAACTGGTGTGGGCCACAAATGTAACCTGCTACTGCCGATGCGGCCACGACCTCCGGGCTAGCGAGATAGCACTTGGCGTCGCGCGATCCCATGCGGCCTTTGAAGTTGCGATTGGTTGCAGAAATGCCGACCTCGCCGGGTTCCAACAATCCGACGCCTAATCCGATGCATGGTCCGCATCCGGAGGGCAATGGGGTTGCTCCTGCATCCATCAACGTTTGCCAGGTCCCGCGTCTCTCCGACTCTTCCTGCACCCACTTGCTGGCCGCGGACAAATAGAATTTCACGCTGGCGGCGATCTTCTTGCCTTGGAGAACTTTCGCGGCGGCTTCCAGGTCTTCCACTCGGGAGTTCACGCATGAAATCAAGTACGCTTTTTGGATCGCGACTTTGTCCTTCTCCATCCCGGCGAGCGATTGCATGACTTGTACCGAGTCCGGGCCGGAGACGTGGGGCGTGACTTGTCCGAGATCGAGAACGATACGGGCGGCGTAGGCAGCGTCGGCATCGGGCTGTGGCGGATTCTTCTGCCAGTTCGCGATATCTTCTTCGGAGAATCGCTCGATGTCCATCGACTTGAGACGCTGATGGACTCCGCGCAAATATTTGATGGTGACTGCGTCGGCGGGGAACCATCCGACAAGAGGGCCCCACTCGGTGGTCATGTTGGAAATGGAAAAGCGTTCATCCATCGTGAGCGATGTGACGCCGGGGCCGGTGAATTCGACGGCTGCGTTCAGACATTCGTCGTGGTTGTAGAGTCCGCACAGCGTGATGATTACGTCTTTTCCGGTTGCGCCTTCGGGGAGCGCGCCTTCCAGCACGACCTGGATGGAGCGCGGAATCTGCCACCAAAATTCACCCGTGGCCCACACGGCGGCGGCGTCGGTGCGTACGATGGGCGTTCCTACCGCGCCCAGCGCGCCGTACATATTGGAATGCGAATCGGACGCAACCACGAACGAACCGGGGACTACGTAACCGCGCTCCACCATGATCTGGTGTCCGATGCCGGAACCGGCGGGATAGAAATCGACGCCGTGTTCTTTCGCGAAGGCTTCAATCGCGCGGTATTTCTTCTGGTTGGATTCGTCCTGATTTTGGATGTCGTGGTCGAGGGCGAAGACCATCTGTTGCGGGTTACTGAGTTTCTTTGCGCCGATGCCTTTGAACTTGCTCATCACGGCGGAGGTGTTGTCATGCGTCATACAACGGTGCGGACGGATGGAGAGAAAGTCTCCGGCGCGCAGCGGTCGCTTCGGCCCTTCGGCCATGTGATTCTGTGCGATTTGTTCGGTGATGGTCTGGCCCATGAACAGCCTCAATTCTCCCGCTTGAACTCAAATCCCAAGTAAATCATCTGCCCGATGTGGTGGTGCAGATGACTCGCGCATTGTAAGACCATGTCAAAGCGGTCGCGAGCGTCCGCCCCGGTTGCGGTATAGGGCTTGGACCAGTCTTCCGATGACTGGCTGCGAATGGCTTGCAGCACGATTTCAATCGCGGCGTCGAACTTCTTGAGCGTTTCTGTTTTCGTTGGCCGGGCGGTTTCGGAAAATTCTCGTGGACGATCGCGGAGGTATCCGGTTTGCGCGATCTGCGCCCCGATGTAGTAGTTCAGATTCCCGGTGAGGTGGAGCACCAGATGACCAAAACTGTTTCCGAAGGGGAAGGGTTTGGTCCAGAACTGTTCTTCAGTCAGCGGCGCGGCCAGGTCATGGATGGCGCCGGCGAGTTTCTTGTAGCGAGTTTCGAGTGCGGCGCCGATTGTTGCGTTCACGTCTGCCATGTCTTGCTCCTTCTTGGACCTTGTCGCGACAGCATCTTGCCGTATCATGTGGGGGCGGGACGCCCCCACGACAGTCGGCGAGACGCCGGCGCTACTTTTCTACTCAGCGGCGTTTCTTGCTCTTCTTCTTCGCCGTCGTTTTCTTTGCCGTCTTTGCCTTGGCGTGGACGGCTTTCTTCTTCACGTCGGCTTTCATCATCGCCATCAGCGTCGTTACGGATGCAATCTTCTCAAGATTCCAGATTGCGTTCACCAGTTTCTTCTGCGCGCCGTTGGAGAGTACTCCTTCGGCCAGCGCGGAGAATTTTTCTTCGATCTCCGCATCGCTCAGCGGGTTGCGGGGATCGCCCTTGGGATAGTCGAGCTGCTTGGAAAATTGTCGACCGTCAATGGTGGTGATGTTTACGATAACTCGCTGCAACGCGGGGAAGACTTTTTCGATTTCGGGATCGGCGATGACTTCGACTTTCTTCAACTGCGCTCGGATCGTCGGGTCCATGATCTTCTTCATCTCGAATTGCGCGGGCGTGACCTGGCGGTCCGCAAGCGCGGCGGCGATCACGTAAGGGAGCGAGTGATCGGCAGTTTCCTTGGTGCGCGGATCGTACTTGCTTGGGTCGGACAAAATGTCGGCGGCACGGGCCAGGGAACGAATCTGGATTTTCGCTACGTTGTCGGGGAGCAGATCATTCGTCTTCACGAGATCGAGCACCGCCGAAATCGGCGTGTGCGTGAGCGCTTCGGTGGGGAAGAATTTCATTCCGCATTGCGTGATGCGCCAGGAATCTCCCAAGCCGTCGGTGAGCAGGTTCAGTTTCCACTCCGGGCCGTAGCAGTGGGCGAGGCCTTCTTTGCCGTCGATCACGTGCTCCGGGCCGCTGTAGCCTTTTTCGGCGAGGAGCGCGGCGAGCACTCCACTCTGGGTGGCCATCGGGTCGACGGTGTTTTTCATCATGGTGAGTTTGCCGGCAGTGACCGCGCCCATGGTGCAATGGCGCGACGCAGAGATGCCGATGGCGTGTTGAATCTGTTCCCACGGCAAACGCAGCGCGCGTCCGGCGACGATGGGGGAAACGAACGCGGTCAGGGTTGCATGATGCCATCCGCGCTCGCGAATGCCGGGGAATGCCGCTTCGCACAAGCGCATTTCAAATTCGTGGCCGAGGACAAATCCAACAATGAGTTCCTTGCCGTCGCTCTGGGCGCGTTCACAGCAGGCCATGGCGGCGGGAAAAATATCCGACGGATGCGATGGATCCTGCTTCCAGTAGATGTCGTTGTAATCCATGCAGCGAATCATCAACGCGTTCGCGAGGGAGGCCGACACAGCATCGATCTTCTTGCCTGTACCGATGACCGTGGCGGGTCCGCGGCCGGCAATTTCGTCCAGAACGTCGAGCGCGATGACCACGTCGTGTTGCTGATATCCGCCGAGGGCGCAGCCGACGGAATCGAGCAGGAAGCGCTTCGACTGATAGACGGCCTCCTGCGAGAGTTGCTTGTACTCCAGGCTCTCAGCCCAGCGGGACATTTTCGCGGTGATGGTTTCCTTCGTGGATTGCAGCGTGGTAGACATCACTTCACCTTCACATTCTTAGGATTCTTAAACGGCAGGAACGCCATAAAATCCGCGTGGTGCACGATGAAGGCTTCGGTCGTGCGCTTCACGAGATCGCCTTCAGCGGCGTGGGCGGCAATAATGTGGCAAACTTCGTCGGGGACGCCGCATTCCATTGCCAGCGCGACTCCCGTAAAGGGATGGCGTAAGGCCTCGCCGCGCTCACTCTGGCGGCTCTTGCCGTCGGGACCGAGCTCGTACTCCAGCAATTTTCCGACATCGGCAAGGATCGCGCCGGCGATCACAACGTCCACGTTGATCGGCAGCGCGCGACCCATGAACGCAGTCATCGCGTTGGCGCTGTCGCGTGCAATGTGGACGACGCAACGCTTGTGCTCCATGAAAGTGATAAGACAATTCGGAACCAGCAGGGTGAAGGGGATCTGATTCAGATCGTCGGGCTTCAGGGGGCTGCGCTCCAGAGCTTTGATCCAAGTCTGCGTGACTTGTTCGCGCAGCTGGGCGTCGGCGATCCATTGAATTTCGGGCCAGAGACGCTCGACGGCCTCGCGCATTGCAGAACCTCCGCGTAACAGGACTTTATAGATTATCGGAGCGGGAGCGCGGGCGTCGAGGGGGGCCCACTCCGAGGGCAAGTTGCCCTCGGGCGAGCCCGCGGCTACATCCAATTTTCTATTTGCTTGTAGCGGACGCGCCTGCGCTGGATTGGGCTTCGATCGGTGACAGTTCAATCCCGCATCCCGCGGCGGTACAGGTTAGTTGCGCACGGCGCACAATCTTGACGGAGGATGCGTCGGGGAATTTCACGGGGAAATCTTTTTCTCTGAGCTGTGTGGAGGCGGAGCGAAGTGATTCGTCGCCGTCGACAAATTCGGCGCGCTCTGGGCGAGGCGAGCTGTCGAAGACAAGGTTGAAGCGCGCGGATGCTTTGGTCGCGATCGCCGCGAGCTTAACCGTACGGGCCTGGACAAGATCGGTCGCGGCTTGGACTGCGTCTTTTTCGGCGGCACCGGGAGCAAGTTTCGCGAGGCGCTCACTCGAATCTGCCACGGCGCTGCCACCGGCCGCCACGGCGAAAGCGTACATCTGACGGGCCTTTTCACGCTGGCTTTGTTTTTCGAGGACCTGTCCTAAACGGTTGGCGACTGTTCCCGATTGGCTCAAGAGCCAGGCTGAATTCAGGAACTGCATGGCTTCCAAATTTTCGCCGCGCAGGAACTTCGACCATCCGATGCGCGACCAGGCGAGCGCAACCAGGCGCATCGACGAAAACGCCGACGGGCCAAGCCGATCGTACTCGCCGGAATCGAACTGCTCGCCAATGTCGTAGAGGACCTGGCGGGCGTCGTTCTCGGTCTTTACGGGATCGATGTTGGGAGGGAGCGCGGCGGCAAAAATATCTTCTCCGGAATCGCCAGTGGAGGAACCGGTCAATCCCTTCAGCAACTCCTGCGCTTTCGCTTTCTCGCCGAGGCGAGTGTAGACCTGCGCTAACGATAACTTCGTTTCGGGATCGTCGGGGGGGATGGAAGCAGCGGTTTCGAGTTCGGTGCGCGCATCGGCATCTCGTCCGAGTTGAGCCAACAGCATGCCCAGGTTTTTGTGAGCGGACTTTTCGAAGGGAACAATCTCAAGCTGCTTGCGATACGCGGCAATCGCTTCCTCGGATTTTCCCGACTGCTGGAGTTCCATGGCGAGGTCGCCGTTCGCGCTCTTGTGATTGGGATCGAGTTCGATCTGCTTTCGAAATGCGCGGATTGCCTCCGCATGATTATTGGCTCCGGCGTAGGCCTGTCCCAGGTCGTACCAGGCTTCTTTCAAATTCGCGTCCTGATCGGTGGCGCGCTTCAGTAAGTCGATGGCGCTGCGATAGTCCTTGCTCTGGAGCGCTTTCACTCCTGCTTTGTGGAGCTCAGAAGGCGTTCCTTCGATTTTCGCGGAGGCGCTCAGGGAGCTCTTTCCGGAAGGAGCAAGGATACTTGCGGTGAGCACCTGACTCTCGTCGCTGCGGGTGACGTTGCGAAAAGAATCGTAGTCCGCACGACGCGAGGCGGGTAGTTCGTTCAGCTTGACGGTGAGTTTGCGTTGGCCTTCGAGTACTCCTTTGGTCAGAAAGTAGGTGGAAGAATATTCGCCGTAGTCGCGCGCCATCTTTACGGCAGTGGGCGTGGTCAGCGAATAGTTGGCGGGAAATTCCAGGCGGATGCGGTAGTCCATGTCGCCGGCGGGGCCGATTTCGATGGGATCCTTGCTCTTGGTGGAAGACGTGACGGCGCGCACTCCGAGTGGCGGGATCGGCCGGAAGTTCGCGCTGGACGAGGGCACCGCAAAATACTGATCGACGTGGAGGTGATACTTCAAGTGAAAAGGTTTGGCCGTGTCTTCGATGGGGTCGACTTGTACCTGTTCGGCATCACCGGGGAATCCCCAGCCAGCGGATATGACTTCGACGAAATCTTTCCAGCGCGCTTGTGGGACCTGACGAAATCCAGCACGCATGGGAAAGTCGCGATCGCCTTCGCCGGTGTATTCGAGAGTGGCGTCGAGTGCGCCAAACTCGCTAAGCTTGCCGTCGATGGTGAGGCGAGCGGAATTCTTGACCGGCGAATCGGCGGGCGTACGAATCAGACCTCCCTCCGCGTCGGCCGACGCCAGCACCGCTTGTTTGTTGCGCAGTTGATACAAAATCATTCCGTACGGGGCAACTTCCGTGGTCGCATCGAGCCACGTCAGATTCGCGCCCGGGCCGAGCTTTGCGGCGGTGATTACGTGATCGAATTGGGCGGGCGAGGGCACGTCGGCATCGAGTTTGCGCGCGTGGTGGATCAGTACGGGATAGCTCTGAATCCCCTCCGCCTTAAGCAGCGCGGAGAGCAGAGTGTGTTTGTCCTTGCAGTCGCCGTAACTATTCGTCAGAACGTCGGACGCGGAGTGCGGCTGATAGCGTCCGATGCCGAACGACAGGCTGACATAACGAATGTTGCGCGCCACAAAATCGTAGAGGCGGCGCGCTTTTTCCGTTGGCGTGTTGGCGCCACTGGTTAGTTCGTCCGCCTTTTTGCGGACGCCTTCATCGACCACCATGCGTTCGCCTTGCAGTTGCGCATACCACTGAGCGACCTGCTTCCAGTCTGTAAAAGTCGTGAGTTGCACATCGGGGCCGGCGTCCTCGTCGTCATCGCGGTCTTCGTCTTTGTCACGGTCGGGCTTGATGTCTTTGACTACCCAGGTGTAGATGCGCCGATCGCCGTTTTCGTGAATCTCAGGTTTGCGAACGGGGGCTTTGAGTTTCACTTCGCGCGACTTGGGGATGTCGATCTCCAGCCGGTCTTCGTTGACGACGACTCCCTTCGGAAAAGAGTGTTCGTACCAGAAATGTCCGGCGGCAAGGGCTGTGGTGATGCGGGTCACAGTGCGGTATTCGAGCGTGTCGCCGGGCTCCAGGGAAGAGACTGAGATGTGGCGCTGGCGGTAATCGCTGTACATCGGGGCTTCGCGCAGATCTTCGGGAGCAAAATCCTGGGCGGTCGAGTCAGGCGTGTTGACGACCTGCCCGTTGGGCTTTCTGACTCGCACGTACTCGACTTTCAATTCCTCGGTGGCGGCTGTGTAACCGAAAACGAGCTGGCCGAATTGCTTGACGCCGGCCTGGCTCTGAATGCGAATCACGGCTTCGGTCTCTTCCACTCCGGTGCCGTCGTTCTCAAAGCGAGCGCGGTTCAGGATGCGCTCGAAAATCGAAGCTTCCTCGGCATTGGCGGATTTGGACGGAGGCGAGGTCTGCGATTGTGCGGTCGAAATCGAAATTGCAATAGAAATGGAAAAGATCACGAATGAAAAGGCCAGCCGACGGCGCGTCACACGGAATAACATAGTGCAATTTTTGTACGCTGTAGGCGACGCAAAATCAAATCAGAGAGAAGGGTTCCTGCGAAGATGCGATCCTGCAAAAGTTGTTGGAACCCCGGCGCCTCTACCCGTCACGCAGGGGCCCTGAAGGAACCGGATGGGGAAGCGGTCGCTCGGTTCACAAAGCGGAGCCGTCGGTAGAGCGGTTCGCTAGCATGCGGCAGAACGCGCGCAGGCTAAACACGTTTGCAGGTAAGCATCGTGCGGATACAAATAGAGAGTCCCGAGGTGGTGTTGGATTCATTCGTCTCGGCCAGTAGCTCGCGTTTAGACCCTTGCTGACCTCACTCGAAAAGCGCCCTTGCGGGTTTGCTTTCCGGCGATCTTGCTCGGGCTCCGGGCTCACCGCCAACCGGATAAATCAGTCCAACGCCTCGGGACTCTATCCTGCCTTCGACATGGGCTCTTGTTCGCCTCGACCAGCGCTTAGCTATAGACCCTCGCTTGCCCTCTCCAACTCACCTCGCGGTTATTGGAGTGACTTCGCTTGAGCCCCGGACGCTGCACCAACCGGGAAAACTTCAGAACGTGTCAAAGAACGATTATGGTTTTACTCTTTCTAGTTTCTACGTCAACAAAATTGTTGTATTTCTAAGTTCTTGTGGATCAATCGAGTGCAGGCTGTCCACAGGCGGGTGACGCGGAAATTGTGCAGTGCATGGGAACGGTGTCGCGAATCGCCAGTGTTCATGCGGCAATTGGCGGATTCAGGCGAATTCATTGTTAGGTTCTCGCGCCACGCAGGCACAATTGGGCGGTGAAAAACTTCGGAGAATACAGTTGTGATGCGGGTTTCTCTGGTTGCGCCATGGGCCGTTTGCGATTCTCAATTACAATGCAGGTCTCTTTCTGGGGAGGGCATTTGAGAAGAAACTCCAGGGCCGGGAGAATAATTTGACGCCGCAAAATTCAGCTGAGGACCTGTTCACGCGCGCCGAATCCGCAGCCGCCTTCGTACATGCGCAAACCAGGCTGCGGCCGCAGATTGGGCTCGTTCTTGGGTCGGGGCTGGGCGCATTTGCCGACGAACTTACTGACGCCGTCCGCATTCCCTATGCGCAGATTCCAACTTTCCCCAACTCAACGGCGATCGGCCATGCTGGACAGTTGGTGATCGGCAAGGCGGGAGAAGTGCCGGTCGCGGTGATGCAGGGACGCGTGCATTTGTATGAAGGCTATTCTGCGAGCGAGGTTGCGTTTCCGGTGCGTGTGCTCGGCAGGATGGGCGTGCGCGCGGCGATTCTCACCAACGCGGCCGGCGGAATCAATCTCGAGTATGGACAAGGCGCGCTGGTGATGATCCGCGACCACATCAATTTGCAGGGACAGAATCCACTGGTGGGAGCGAACGATGAACGCCTGGGCGCGCGCTTTCCCGACATGAGTTACACCTACGCGAAACGCTATCGCGAGATCGCGCTGGAAGAAGCGAAGAAGCTTTCAATCCCGCCACGGGAAGGTATTTACGCGGCGTTGCTGGGGCCGAGTTACGAAACTCCGGCGGAGATTCGCTACTTGCGGACGATTGGCGCCGATCTGGTGGGGATGTCCACGGCCCCGGAAGCGATTGCGGCGCGGCACATGGGAATGAATGTGCTGGCAATCTCTTGCGTGACGAATATGGCCGCGGGAATTCTCGACCAGGCGCTGGCGCACGATGAAGTGCTGGAGACTGGACGGCGCGTGATGGGACAG
>JAYTFO010000033.1:0-1966 GCA_043734305.1 Acidobacteriota bacterium
AGTTTGTTTGTTATTGGCCTGCTTCATGGCTAGTTCGACCAGGGCGCGCTCTACTTCTTCAAGTGACGTCCCGCCCTCTGGGATGTACAGGCGAGGCAGAAAGCGGCCGTTGGGTAGGGCTTGCCCGTTTTCGTGGGCGGTGGAGCGCTCGAACTCGGTCAGGCCGGCGCTGGCTTCGCTCACCGAAAATGGCAGGTACACCGGGCGTAGCCGCGATTCTTCTTCCAGGATCATGGCGCGCTCAATCGAATTCTTCAGCTCGCGCACGTTGCCGGGCCAGTTGTGCTGTACCAGCAAGCGCCGCGTTTCGTCGGCCAGGCCGCGCACGGATTTGCGGAAGCGCCGGTTATAGCGCTCGATGAAAAAATCCACCAGCGGAAGAATGTCTTCTTTGTGTTCGCGCAGCGGCGGGATAAAGACCGCAATAATCGCCAGCCGATAATAGAGATCCTGGCGGAACTGTCCTTCGCGGACGGCTTTTTCCAGATCGCGATTGGACGCGGCAATCACGCGCACGTTGACTTGCATGTCACGCACGCCGCCCACGCGCCGGATGATCTGGTCCTCGAGCACGCGCAACAGTTTGGCTTGCAGAAGCGCCGAGAGTTCGCCGATTTCGTCGAGAAACAGCGAGCCTCCGTCGGCCACTTCGAACAGGCCTTTCTTCATCTGCTTGGCGTCGGTGAACGCGCCTTTTTCGTGGCCGAATAGTTCGGCTTCCATCAGGGTCTCAGGGATGGCGGAACAGTTGATGGCGACGAAAGGCCGCTCCTGGCGGGTGCTCTCATAGTGAATCGCTTTCGCGATCAGATCTTTGCCGGTGCCGCTTTCCCCCTGAATCAGGATGGTGGTGGCTTCGCTGGCCGCGACCTTTCGCACGAAGTTCATCAACTCGGTCATCTTGGGAGAAGTGGAAACAATCTCGTGATAACCGGTGGTCCGCCGCACTTCTCCACGCAGCGACTGCACCTCGGAGCGCAGCCGCGAGGCTTCCAGCGCATTCTTGATAGTGACGCGGAGTTCTTCGAAATCCAGCGGCTTGCCGACGAAGTCATACGCTCCCAACTTGAGCGCGACTTTCACATCGTCAACCTGCGGATCGGCGGTGATCATGATCACGGCACGAGCGTCGCCGTTTTTTTTGAGTTGCTCCAGTACTTCCAGGCCGCTGATGTCGGGCATGCGAACGTCGAGCAGCACCAGGTCGGGAGACTCCTGCTGCGCCAGCTTCAATCCGGGCTCGCCGGCCTCCGCCTCGAAAACCTGATAGCCCCATTCCTCGCACTTCTGGCGCAACGACCAGCGCACCAGGCGCTCATCGTCCACGATTAGAATTTTGTCTGCAGGCATGCGGAATGCGATCATTCTAGCGCACGGGGCGGCGTATCCCGCACGGCGATCGGAGCGCGGGGCATAATCGAACAGATCAAAACCATGGCCGATATTGCTGGCTCCATCCACGATCGCTATGTTGCGCCGCGGCGCGCCAGCATCCTCGCGGGAATTGTCGCGCCGCTTTTGCCGGAGAACGGCCGCGTGCTTGACGTGGGATGCGGAGACGGCGTAGTCAGCAGGGCGATTTTGGAATTGCGTCCGGACCTGCACATCGAAGGCATCGAAGTGCTGCCGCGCGGGACGCCTCCCATCAAGGTCTCGGCGTACGACGGCAAGAGCATTCCGTATGCCGGCAAGTCTTTCGACGCCGTCCTGTTGGTCGATGTGCTCCATCATGCGGCGGACCCGGCACAACTTCTGCGCGAAGCGGCGCGGGTCGCGGCCAAGTACGTCGTCATCAAAGATCACATCGCCGAGGGCCTATTCGCCGTGGCCACGTTGCGGTTCATGGATCGCGTCGGCAACGCGCGTCACGGCGTGGCCCTTCCCTACAACTACTGGCGGCGTGCGCAGTGGCTGCGCGAAATCGAGCGGGCCGGACTGTGTCCGGTGATCTGGAAGGATGCGTTGC
>JAYTFO010000034.1:0-6365 GCA_043734305.1 Acidobacteriota bacterium
CTCCTGCGGTTCGGTACCGATACGGCTTCGGTTTACGGTGACTGGATCGAGTCCGCAGCCGCGCTCTTAGCCGCCGCCGTCTGCTGGTTGGCCTCGCGCAGCGCCGGATCTTTTGGCAAGCGGGTTTGGCGACTTATTTCTTTTTCCCTGTTCCTCGCGTTTATCGGACAGGTGTTCTACACCTACTATTACGACTACGCGCACGCTTCGCTTCATATCGCATGGCCCAGCGATGTCCTGGTCTTCTTCTGGGCGGTCCCCGCCATGATGACGCTGTTTCTGAGTCCTCGAGACCCAGACAGCGGGACCCGCTGGCTCCGTGCTTGCGACTTTACGCAAGTTTGCACATTGGTTCTTGCCCTGGAACTTGCCCTCATCTATGTTCCCTCGCGCTGGCAAAGCGCCGGGAAGGCCATGGAAGGCCGCGCCTTAGGCATCGGTCTCTTTTTTTTCGGATTGCTCGCTGTTAGTTTTCTGGTTCGTGGCCTGCTCACTCAGTTTCGAATTGCCCGCAGCCTGTTTCAAAGGCTCGCTGTTTTCTTTTTCGTCTTTGCGATCACCACCAACATCACTCTCCACTCCTGGGCGGCTGGCACTTACGAGCAGGGCAACTGGCTGGATATGCTCTGGACCATTACGTATTGCCTGCTTACAGTCCTGGCTGCGACCTGGAACGAACCATTGGCGCGCCCACAGGAAATCGTTGCCCCGCCTTCCCGGAGCGCTCAACTGCTGGCTCAATTTTCTCCGCTACTGATCCCAGCGATCGTTTTCCCGCTCGTTCTCCGCATTTCCCAGGAACAATTCCTGTGGTCGGTGGTTCTGGTGACAGTCTCGTTCGCGGCTGCGAGTGGACGCTTATTCGTGGCGCATAACCAGCTGCTCGTCAATTCTCGTGAGTTGCAGAAAAATCTGTCCCTTCTGCGAGGCATCACCGAAGGCACCACCGACGCGGTCTTTGTCAAGGATCTGGCGGGCCTATATCTGATGGTGAATACCTCCGGCGCTCGCTTCCTGGGGCGCAGCGTGGAAGATGTCCTGGGCAAGAATGACGCCGAACTTTTCGATCCCGAGTCCGGACATCAAATCATGGATCGTGATCGAAAGGTGGTGGAGTCGGGCACTACGCAAACCTACGAAGTGTCGCTCACCCACGCCGGAGTTGCCCACACCTTTCTTTCCACCAAGGGACCGTATCGCGACGCGAACGGCCACGTGATCGGCCTGCTCGGCATCGCGCGCGATATCACCGATCGCAAACGGGCAGACGAAGAGATTCGCCAGTCGCAACAGAAGTTGCGTATTCACCTCGAACATACCCCGCTGGCCGTGATTGAGTGGGATCCCGGTTTTCGGGTCGCTTCCTGGAATCCTGCCGCCGAACTTATCTTCGGTTTTTCCCGCGAGGAAGCCATCGGGCAACATGCCAGCTTCACGGTGCCGCCGTCTTTCCGCGAGCATGTGAACCAGGTCTGGCAGGCTCTCCTCAGGCAGCGGGGCGGGACTCGCAGCACCAACGACAACATCACCAAGGATGGCCGGATCATTTCCTGCGAGTGGTACAACACGCCGCTGGTAGATGATTCGGGCCACGTGCTGGGCGTGGCCTCGCTAGTTCAGGATGTGACTGAGAGAGTCGCCCTGGCCGAAAAGCTGCGGCAGTCGCAGAAAATGGAAGCGATCGGCCGTCTGGCAGGAGGCGTGGCCCATGACTTCAATAATCTGCTCACGGTCATCATGGGATACAGCGAGATTTTGACGGAGGGCTTAACCGCCGGAAGCAGTATGTTAGACGCCACCAAGCATATTCGATCGGCGGCGCAGCGGGCCGCGGGAATTACACAGCAGTTAGTGGCCTTCAGCCGCAAGCAGGTTCTTTCACCCCGGGTGATCGATCTGAACACCATCATGTTGAACCTCGATACCATGTTGCGGCGGCTCATCCCGGAGGACATCGAAGTCCTTACCGCACCCGCGAGACAACTGGGCTCGGTGAAAGCCGATCCCGGCCAGGTCGAGCAGGTCATCATGAACCTTGTCCTGAATGCGCGGGACGCGATGCCCCAGGGCGGGAAGCTGACCCTCGAGACTTCCAACCAGCAGCTCGATGAAACCTACGCGCGCGAACATCAGCCCGTCGCGCCCGGCAGCTACGTCATGTTGGCTGTGAGCGATACCGGCCTCGGCATGACTCTCGATACGCAGGCGCGCATCTTCGAGCCGTTCTACACCACCAAGGAGGTCGGCAAGGGCACCGGTCTTGGACTTTCCACGGCCTATGGCATCGTCAAGCAGAGTGGAGGCTACATCTGGGTGTATAGCGAACCGGGAAAAGGGACAACGTTCAAAATTTATTTCCCCCGCGTGGACCAGCCCGCGGAAGTCCTGGGATCGGAGAAGCGCCCCCACAAGGTGCTCCGTGGCACGGAGACCGTCCTGCTGGTCGAGGACGACTCGCAACTTCGCCAGCTGACATCATCCGTGTTGGCCGATTGTGGCTACAAAGTATTGGTCGCCGCCGGCACCGAGGAAGGTATCGCCCTCTGCAAAGCCAACCATCGGGACATTCAACTGCTGGTGACCGACGTGGTCATGCCCGGCATGAATGGCCGTCAGTTGGCCGAGCACATCATGCACATCGCTCCGCAAGTCAAAGTGCTCTATATCTCCGGCTATACCAGCAATGCCATCGTCCACTATGGCATCCTCGACACCGGACTCTGGTTCCTGCCCAAACCATTCTCCCTGGCGGCTCTTATAGCCAAAGTAAGAGAAGTTCTGGACTCAACTCCGAGCCCCAAACAAGAACAGGTGGACTAGGCCGAGCCAGGATTTGGCGTTGGCAGGGTGTCCTCCGGTACAGCCCCGCGCGATTCGGGTTGCTGGTAGAAGTCCTCGTTCCGAAATGGGGAAGAATTGCGTTATACTTTCCCGCCGTAGACTCGACGATCCAACAATATCCGTTGTGATTTCCTGACTGGACGGCAAAACAGCTGTAGCTCTTAGGAGCAGGAGAAAATGAGGAGACACTTTACAGTTGCGCTGGTGATTCTGGCCGCTATTTCTGCCTGGGCCCAGTCTCAAGAGAGTCGGGAAGTCGCCCTTTACGCCAGTGTCGCAACTGCCGGGACCAATCCTGTTGAGGTAAATGACTGGCTCCTGACGAAGCCAACATTCGGATCTTTCATCGCAGGAGCGTCAGTGGCGCCCCAGTCGGGCAGCGCGCCAGTCCCCGCTTTGAACCCCGGACTGTGCTCTGCGTTCGGCTTCCGAGAGTGTACCTCCCATGGCAGTTGGTTCGACGCGGCTGCAGAGAAGGGAGTTTGCGGTTTTTTCACTGCCAGTGACAATGCAGCCGCTAACCCCTCGCTTCTCAAGGACAGTCCCGAAGCTTCCGGTTGCGGTGGATTCGCTACGCCGAATTTGGAGCCGTTGTTGGCACTGGCCGATGCGTCTGAGTTGGTGGATAAGGAGCGGGCTGGTTCTACCACCTCTTCCATTCAGCCCATGATCCGGATGCCCAGCGAGTCTCCGCCGGCAAAGGTTCAGTGGCGGCCGCTGATCAAGGAGTCGCTTTACTTCCTGGCAATCATGAACAGCTTCCGCATCGCAACCGAACCGTCCACGCGCGCTGGAATGAAGAACAGTGTGGTCGGCGGTTATTTCAAAGCCCTGGGCGCGATGCACGGCTGGTCAGACGGCGACGGCTACTACGAAAACTACCTCGGACATCCGATTGAAGGGGCAATCGCCGACTACATGTGGATCCATAACGATCCCCGCTACCGCACGGTGGAGTTCGGGCGTAGCCGCGATTACTGGATGAGCCGCCTGCGGGCCTACGCATTCTCCTGGGCATTCAGCGAGCAGTTCGAAATCGGCCTGCTGAGCGAAGCATCCATCGGGCAAATCCAGCGCTACTGTTGTGCCTTCGGTTTCGTGGACCATGTGATTACGCCCACCGGCGGTATGGTCTGGTTAGTCGGGGGAGACATTCTCGACAAGTATGTTGTGCGTCGAATCGAAGATCACACCAGGAACGTTGCCGTTCGAGCCATTGTTCGCGGCATCTTCAATCCCCCCTTGAGCTTTGCCAACGTGCTGGCAGGAGAGGCTCCGTGGCATCGCGACAATCGGCCTGGCATCCATGCGTACGAAGGGAAGGCTTACGTGCGACCCGTGTCCCAGGCCCCAACTTTCGTCGACACTAGTCAAACGCCCCGGTTTGAACTGACGGGAGCGGTGCCCAGCATCCTGCAGCAGGGCCAATTCGCCTGCTACGGTGGCGGAGGCGTCGCGGGGTTCCGACTCTCCGAGCAATGGCAATGGAGCGCGGAAGTGAGTGGCTGCACGATGGGGAACAGCATGCCGGAGAACTGGAGTGGCAATTCGCTGACTTTTAATACGGGTCCGCAGTGGATTCGGCATACGGAAAGCCTCTGGACTCCCCACGCCCACTTGCGTTTTGGCGGACAAAAAGTCGTGGTGCAATACTCCGATCCCGTGCTCAAGAAGAAGGTCCTGGACGCGCTGCCTCCTGGAACCAAGCCCAGTTCGGTGTATTACGACTATGTGTCCCAGTATGAGAGCACCGGCGTTTCCCTGTCCATGGGTGGTGGGGTGGATTACGGCCTGAACCGCGCCATGGCGGTGCGGGTAGCGAATTTCGACTACATTCATTCGTGGCTCGGCCAGGTCGGCCTCACCGATTTCGATAACGGATACCGCTTCAGCGCCGGTCTGGTATTGCGCGTCGGCAAATGGTAGCGGAGGCAGGTGAGCACCGACTGACCGGGAGCATGGGCGATTGAGCAATCATTTCGTTTCTCCGGTTGCGGCTTGCTTCGCGAGTTGTTTATTCTTGTGGGCTTCCGCAGCCATCTTATAAGCCAGATAGCACTTATAAATGCTGCTGACGTTGACGCTGCGGTTCCCCCCAACTCCCAATCCCCGTGTAAAATAAGTTGTTAGCCCTGAAAGCGGCGGACGCTGCTGTGTTCCCGCCCCGCTGCCGAGAATTCCTACAAGACCGAAGGAGATGTAAAACAGCAATGTCGATTCCTGCCACCCAGATGCGTCCCGGCATGATCATCAAGCACAACAATGATCTGCATTCCGTGTTCAGCGTCGAGCACCGTACTCCCGGCAACCTGCGCGCGTTCATTCAGGCCAAGCTGCGCAACCTGCGTACCGGCGCCATGTTCGAGCATCGTTTCCGCTCGCCCGACCCCATCGAAAAGGTCAACGTCGACGAAGTCGAGATGGAGTTCCTGTACGCCGATGGCGACAGCTATTACTTCATGGATACTTCCAACTACGAGCAAACTCACCTGACCCGTGAAATCCTGGGCGACGCCGTGGACTACCTCACCTCGAACCTCCAGATCAAAGTCGAGTTTTTCGATGGCAAGGCCGTCGGTATCGAGTTGCCGCAGACCGTGATCCTGACCGTGACCGAAGTCGAGCCCGGGCTGAAGAGCGCCACCGCCTCCAGCGTAACCAAGCCCGCCACCACCGAAACCGGACTGATCGTCCATGTGCCACCCTTCATCAACGAAGGCGAGAAAATCAAAGTGGACACGGCGGAAGGAACGTATTTGTCGAGAGCGTAGGGATAAGGTCAGAGGTGAGAGGTTAGATTGCAGAGGTGAGAATCTTCTACGGATAAGTTTTCACCTCTGCAATCTGACCTCTCACCTCTGACCTCGCCCTACCTCCGCAATTGCACTATGACTTCCGCTCCACTAGCCCGCCGCTTTCTGGTTCGCGGACGCGTTCAGGGCGTCGGCTTTCGGTGGTTTGTGGAACGCGAGGCGCACATTCTCGGCATTGCCGGATCGGTTCGCAACTGCTCCGACGGGACGGTGGAAGTGCTGGCCATGGGCTCGCGCGACCAGTTGTCCGGATTGCGCTCGCGCCTTCGCGAAGGCCCGCGGGCGGCGCGCGTGGACGATGTCGAAGAATCGGAAGCCGAGCCCGTTAAGGGATTAAATTCATTTCGTATCGAAGGAGCCTGGTAGATGTCGACGTCGAGCACGTCCGCGAATTGTGATGGCTTGAAGAAGCTGATCCGGGAGGTGCCCGACTTTCCCAAGCCGGGCATCCTGTTTTACGACATCACCACCTTGCTCAAAGACAAAGCCGGCTTCGCCACGCTGATTGACGCGCTCTCCGAAAATTACATCGGCAAACAAATCGACCTGGTCCTGGGAATGGAAGCGCGCGGATTCATCTTCGCTCCCGCGCTGGCCTACCGGCTCAACGCCAGCTTCGTTCCCGTGCGCAAGCCCGGCAAGCTTCCCGCGGAAACGGCCAAGCTCAGCTACGACCTGGAATATGGCAGCAACACACTCGAGATCCACAAG